>NZ_JBHJQI010000072.1:5465-40844 GCF_042262805.1 Streptomyces sp. NPDC056361 | reverse complement strand
CAACAGCCCGATTCCGCACACGGGAAGACATCGCCAGGTTCCTCAACTCCGACAAAATCAAGATCAAACCGACGTGTTGATTCCCGGCAAGCCCTTAGAGCACCTAACAGAAAGCCTGGTCGCAGCCATATCCCCTTTCGGGTAATGACGCACGGCGTGCCCCGGCGGCGATCACCGCCGGGGCCGGGACGGGCGTCGGTCAGCGTCGTACGACTATCGTCTCCGTCTCCGTCTCCGTCTCCGTCTCCGTCTCCGTCTCCGCCTCCGGTTCCGGAGCAGGGGCCGGGGTTGGATCCGGGGCCGCGGTGTCGCTCAGGCTTCGCAGCGAGCAGTCGGGGTCGTGGACAGCCGCCTCCAGGAACGCGGCGAAGGACGCGCCCCAGCTCTCCACGGTCGGGGCGGTGAACAGGTCCGTCGAGTACTCGAAGGTGACGGTGAGCGTGCTGTTCACGGACTCCACGACGACGTAGAGCTCGTTGCGGGCCACGTCACTGGTGGGCAGCCCCCGAACAGTCGTCGACACCGATGACAACTCGAGCACGGGTGGCGGGGTGGTGACCACGGTGAACAGCACGGTGGGGAACAGCTCCTCCGGTGCCAGATCGGAGACCAGGCGGACGACGTCCGTCAGGGGCAGGTCCTGGTGGTCCAGGACGGTGAACAACGTCGTGCCGAGCCGTCGGACCAGACCGCCGAAGGTCTCCTCGCCGTCGATGCGGGCCCGTAGCAGGACAGAGTCGCCGATGAGGCCGACTACGTCTGCGCGCTCGGGCTGCGTACGGTTCGCGCTGGACACCGGCAGCACGATGTCGCCGAGGGCACCGCCGAGCCCCGACAGCCAGGTGGTGAAGGCCGCCGCCAGCACGGTGTACGGGGTGGCACCGAGCCGTGCGGCCGTCGTTGCCACGGCGACAGAGGTGGCGTCGTCCAGGGTCAGGGAGTGCAGGGCACCTCGGCCCGACAAGACCGGCGGCCGCGGCTTGTCGTACGGCAGGGCGGGACGCAGCGGTACGCCGTCGAGTTCGGCTCGCCAGAACCGTTCGAGCTGCGCGCGGCGAGCGTCGTCAAGGGCGTGCTCGGCGCGGGCGACGTCGGTGAACTGGGCCGTCGGCAACGCAAGATGGGACGCGGCACCCATCCGCCGCGCGTTGTACAGCTCCGCCAGCTCGTGCCAGATGATCCCCATGGACCAGCCGTCACAGATCGCGTGATGCAGGACGGTGACCAGCACCCAGCGGTCCGAGCCGAGGCGGGCCAGACGGAAGCGGAAGAGCGGTGCGCGGTCCAGGGCGATGATCTCGGCCGCCTGCTCCTGGCACCACGAGTCGACGTACGCGTGAGGGGTGTCGGGCCCTGGTGACGCGGGCAGGTCCGTGATCGGCAGTTCCACGAGAACGTCGTCCAGGATCTCGACGACATGCAGGCCGTCGTCGCGCCGCACGGCGCGGCTGCGCAGTGCGTGGTGGCGCCCCACCAGGTCTCGCAGGGCCCCGGTCAGGGCCGTGAGGTCCAGGTTGCCGCTGAGATCGATGCGGTGGGCGACGTTGTAGACGCTCGGGTCGGAATGTGCGTGGTGACGTCGCCACAGTCGGCGCAGGGTGGAGGGCATGGGTGCGCTGTCCACCACGCGGCCGTTGCCGTTGCCGTCGGGGTCTTGGTCTTGGTCTTGGTCGGCATCGGCATCGGCGGTGTGCGCGTCCGCGGCGGCCGCGCAGCGGGCCGCGACGCCGCGGACGGTCGGTTCCAGGAAGAAGTCGGCCATGGAGACGGGCACGTCCACCAGATCCCGCACGCGGTTGAGCAACCGGATGGCGCTCAGGGAGTGGCCGCCGAGCTGGAAGAACGACACGGTCACGGGCACGTGCGGCACATCGAGTACTTCGCACCACAGGTCGTGCAGGGATTGCTCCAGGGCGGTGGCGGGCAGGGCGGCATCTTCCCGCTCGCTCGGCTCCGGCAAGGGCTCGGGCAGGGCAGCGCGATCCAGCTTTCCGGAGGAGTTCACCGGCAGCTGCTCCAGGAACACCCACCGACGCGGCACCAGATGGTCGGGGACGGTGGCGGTCAGGGCGGTGCGCAGGGTGTCGCTATCGACAGCCGGGCCGTCGGGAACCACGTAGGCGACGATTTCCGTCTCGCCGTGTCGGTCGAGGCGCGGGAGGACGGCCGCGGACCGGACCCCGGGCAGTGCGGTCAGCGCCGCCTGGATCTCGCCGGGCTCGACCCGGTGACCCCGGATCTTGACCTGGTCGTCGGTTCGTCCGCAGTACTGGAGAGTGCCGTCCGTGCGCCAGCGGCCGAGATCGCCGGTGCGGTACAGAGTGCCGGGCAGGCCGACCAGCGCTCCGTCGAGGAAGGCCGTGGCGGTCTCGTCGGGACGGCCGTGGTAGCCGAGTGCCACGGGCACACCTCCCACGTGGATCTCACCGACGGCCCCGGCCGGGACTTCGTGCCCGGCTGTGTCGAGCAGCAGGACGCGAGCGCCCGGCACCGGTGTGCCGATCGGCGGCCACGTTTCGCCCTCGGGGTCGACCCGGTGCGAGGTCGTGATCACCGAGGCCTCCGTCGGTCCGTACTGGTTGTACAGCGCGCACGCGGGGTGCGTCGCGAAGAAGCGGCGGAGAGCGGCGGTGAGCTGGAGCGCCTCGCCCGCCGAGTAGAGCTCGCGCAGTGTGGGGAGTTCCGGCCCCGTCTCCATCAGGTACTTCAACGGGGTGCAGGGCATGAACAGACGCTCGACACCGTGGCGGCGCACCGCCTCGGCGACGGCTGCCGGGTCGTGCCGCACCGCGTCGTCGATGAGGACGAGGGCGGCGCCTGAGGCCAGCGTCGTGAAGATCTCCTGCACGCTCACGTCGAACGCGGGCGAGGTCCACTGCAGGGTGCGCAGCGCGGGATGGTCTTCCAGGTGCCGGAGCACCAGGTTCACCGGACCGCGATGGGGCACGAGAACACCCTTGGGGCGGCCGGTCGAACCGGAGGTGTGGATGCAGTACGCGGGATCGTTGGGACCCGCCGCCCCGCCGAGAGGCGCGCCCTCCGTACGGTCGTCCGAGGGGTCGTCCCTACGGTCGTCCGAAGGGCTGTCCGGACTGTCGTCCGCGGTCTCGGCGGCGTCCATGTGAAGAACGGGCAGGTGCTCCGCGAGCCGTTCGTGGGCGGCCAGCGTGGTGTGGTCGGTCAGCAGCAGGACGGGGGCGCCGTCGTCGAGCAGTCCGGCCAGCCGGGCGGTCGGCACCGCCGGGTCGAGCGGCAGATAGGCGGCCCCGCTCTTGAGTACGCCCAGGAGCGCGGTGACCAGTCGCGGACCACGGGGCAGGAGCACCGCCACGCGTTCCCCGTGCGCCGAGCCTCGCGTGCGCAGTTGCCGGGCGAGCCGGTCCGCACGGCGGTCCAGCTCCCCGTACGTCACCTGCTCCTCGTCGTTGATCAGCGCGACGGCGTCCGGGGTACGCAGTGCCTGCCGCTCGAAGAGTCCGTGCAACGTGTCCGACACCGTGGGCAGCGGCTCGTCGAGGTGTCCGAGGCGGTCGAGGTTCGCACGGTCGGTGCCGGTGGGCGCGGTCAGTTCGTGGAGAGGCGCGTCGGGGGCGTCGAGGACGCGCCGCAGCACGTGCTCCACGTACTCCACGAAGCGGTGCACGGTATCGACGTCGAACAGGACCGAGTCGTACTCGACCGTGAAGCGGAGGCCGTCACGGTGGTGTGTCATGTAGATGCTCAGATCGAACGGGGCGCGGTCGCTCGGCACGTCGAGCAGCTCGGCCGACAGCCGCGGCGGGTCGAATTCCACGTCGGAGGCGTGCTCGAACTCGACCATGACGTCGAAGAGCGGATTGCGGCCGGGGCTGCGCTGGGGAGCGAGGGCGGCCACCAGCTCGTCGAACGGGACGTCTCGGTGCTCGTACGCGTCCGTGCTGGTCGCGCGTACCCGGCTGAGGAGATCGCTGAAGTCGGGGTCACCGGTGAGGTCGAGGCGCAGCGGCACGGTGTCGAGGAACACACCCACGTGGTCCTCGGTGCCGGGCTGCCGTGCGGAGACCGCGGTGCCCACGACCACGTCGCGCTGACCGCTGAACCGGCCGAGCACCGCGCCGATCGCACTGGTCAGCACCATGAAGAGGGTCGCACGGCGGCTCGCCGAGAACGAGCGCAGCCGGCTGGTGAGTTCGCCGTCCAGAGAGTGGGTGAGGCTTCCCCCGGCGCCCGACCGGACCGCCGGTCGGGGCCGGTCGGCGGGCAGGCTCAGCTCCTGGGCTCCGTCCAGCGCTCCGCGCCAGAAGTCCAGCGACGCGGCGTGCGCACCGGCGGCGGGGCGTGGTGGCGTGGGCAGGGCGGGCAGCGGAGGCAGGGTCGGATCGCCCTGTGCTCCCGCGCGGTAGAAGGCAGCCAAGTCGCGGACGAGTACGGCCGTGGAAGAGGAGTCGAAGACGATGTGATGGGCCATCATGAACAGCAGGTGCCGCTCCGCAGACAGCCTCAGCAGCCGCGCCGTGACCAGCGGGCCGTCGGCCAGGTCGAGCGGCCGCCGACCCGCGTCCAGCAGGGCGGCTCGCAAGGCCTCCTCCTCCGTCTCGCCCGAGTGGTCGTCGACGGGGAGATCCATCGGCGCTGCTGCCCGCACCTCCTGATAGGGCACCCCTTGGTGGTCGCCGAACACCGTGCGCAGGGCCGGGTGGCGCTCCGCGACCCGGTGTAGTGCGGTCCGCAGCGCTCCCGCGTCCAGCGGTCCGTCGAGACGGATGGCCTTGGGCTCGTGGTACATGGTGGTGCCGGGGTGCAGCTGTTCCACGAACCAGATGCGCCGCTGCGCGGGGGTCAGGGGAGCCCGCGCCGGAGCGGTTTCGGTCCGCCGTTCAGCGTGCCGCTCGGGGAACCCGGACAGCTCGGAGTTCCTGGAGAGGTCGGAGGACCCGGACAGGTCGTAGGACCCGGACAGTTCGGAGGACACGGACAGGCCGGAGAGCCCGGTGGTTCCGGCGGTATCGCCGGACGGATCCGCAGGCTCCACCTGCTCCTCGGTCCGAGTACGGCGCCGGACGCGGTCGAGGACGGGCAAGGCCGCCAGGACCTTCTCCTTGGCCACGCCGAAGTCCACGAAGCACGCGATCTCGTCGGCCCCGGCGTCCACCAGGCGCCGCACCGTGGCGGCGGCGGTGTGCTCGTCGCCGATCAGGGCCCGGGAGTCGCAGTAGCGCTCGTAGGCACGCCCGAGCAGGAAGTCCACGTCGTCGTCGGTGGAGTTCGCCAGGTCCACCTGGACGCCGAGACTGTTGGTCACCTGGTCGAACAGGGACAGCGAGGAGCGCAGGTACGAGATGAAGGGCCGGTACGCATCGGCCCGCGCGCGCTCGGCGTCCTCGTCCAGGTAGGTGTGCACGAGCACCACGACCCGGCCGGCCGCGGGGTCGAGTCCGTGCTCGGCCCGGGTACGTCGGTACAGCGCGATGTTCTCGGCCAGCTGCTCGACGGTCTGCGCCATCAGGTTGGTGACCACGCCCAGGCCTTCGGCTGCCGCCCGGCGGTAGCTGTCGGGGTTGCCCACCACGGCTACGTACAGGGGAAGTTGTTCCTGGACCGGGCTCGGCTGCAGCCGGATCTCGACGGGTTTCCCGTCGCCCCCCGTGGTCGGCAGCGGCTGTCCCGACCACAACTGGCGTACGGTACGCAGCTGCTCGTACATCACCTCGCGGTGCCGGCCGAAGTGGTGCGGGGCGAGAGTGAAGTCGGTGGCGTGCCAGCCGCTCGCCACGCAGAGGCCCGCCCGGCCGCCGGATATGTTGTCGACGACCGACCACTCCTCGGCCACCCGTATGGGGTTGTGCAGCGGCAGCACGACGGAGCCCGCGTTGAGCCGGATGCGGCTGGTGCGCGCCGCGAGTGCGGCGGCGAGCACGGAGGGGTTGGGGAAGAGGGCGCCGAAGGAGTCGAAGTGCCGCTCGGGGAACCACAGGGAGTGGAACCCGCTGCGGTCGGCGAACTCCGACGATTCCATGATCAGCGCGTACTTGTCGTGCGCGGCCTCCTCGGGATACTCCCCGAAGAAGTAGAGGCTGAAGTCGCAGCCGGGGGAGGGGGCGGTGGTGGGCTGGTCGTGCGCAGGCGCAGGTGCGGGCGCAGGCGTCGATGTCGATGTCGATGCCGATGTCGGGATCGATGTCGGGATCGGTGCCGAGGCCCGGGACGGGACCACAGGCGCCTGAGTGGGGACAGGAGTCGCCGGTGCCAAGGTGGGGACGAGAGCCGCCGGTGTCGGTGTCGGTGTCGGTGTCGGTGTCGCCGTCGGCGGTGCCGCAGGTGAGGGCGATGCCATGGGCGCGGGCGAGGCCACGGGCGTGCCCGCGAGCAGGGCGAGCTGCCCGTTGATCAGTCCACCGACCTGGTCCAGCATCTGCCGAGCCACCCCGAGCTGCTGAGTGAACAGGTCGTGCAGCTCGCCCGGTACCCCGGGAGCGGGGAAGGCGGGAGCCGCCGCCAGGTCCGCGACCCGTGCGGGGACCGGGGAGCTCGCGGGGGCCTGCGAGGAGGCTTCCGCCCACACCTTGCCGCCCCCCAGCTCCACCAGCAGGTCGGCCAGCCCGCGCGGAGTGTCCGCGGTGTCGAACAGCTCCCGCACCGGGACGCGTACGCCGTACAGCTGGTCCAACTCCGCCGTCAGCCCCATCAGGGACAAGGAGTCCGCGCCCAGCTCGAAGAACGAGCTGTCGGGCGTGACCTCGGCCGGCTCGTGGCCCAGTTTGCGGGCGGTCAGCTCACACACGGAGGCGAGAAGTCCGTCCGGCGCCGAGGAGGCCGCGGGCGCGGGGGAGGGCTCGGTTGATGTCATGGAGACCTCGGGAGGTAGGGGTAGTTCCGGTACGGGGGAGGGCCTGTGCGCCGCCGGACGCCGCGGGGTCCGGTCGGCGGGCTCGCCGAACGGTATGGGGCGCCGCCGCAGCGGATGGCCCGGCAGCGGGATGCGGCTCCCCGGGGGAGTGAGCGCACGCCAGTCCAGCTCGGCGCCCCGGCTGTACAAGGCGCCGAGCGAGGTGAGCAGGCCGTGCACCTGGCGCTCAGGCGCGTCGCCCGCGCCCTGCCCGGTTACCCAGCGGCTCGCCGGGACGCAGTGCCGGCCGACACCGGTGAGGGTGGCACCTGCCCCGATCTCGACGAAGTCGGCACAGCCCTGCGCGGTGGCAGCGGCCATGGCCAGGTCGAATCGGACCGGCTGCCGGGCGTGGCGACAGAGGTAGTCCGCGTCGGCGATCCACCCGGGGGCGCGCACCTCGCCGTCGACCGCCGTCACCAGCGGGATGTCCAGAGGCCGGAACACCGCCTTGTCCGCCCAGCGCCGGAACTCCTCCAGCACCGGCTGCATCGTGGGCGAGTGGAACGCCCGGTCCACGAGCAGCGCCTTCCAGCGCATCCCCTCGGCATCGAGCAGTTCGGCGGTACGCGCCAGCGCCTCTGACGGACCGGCAAGAACGATCGCCCGGGGCCCGTTGACCGCGGCCACCACGGCACCGGTGGCCCGAGCCACCCGCTCGGCGGTCGCCTCGTCGGTCCGGACGGCAAGCATGCCGCCAGGCGCGGCATCCGTCTGCATCAGGCGCCCACGCGCCGCGGTGAGTCGCAGACCGTCCTCCAGAGACAGGCCCCCCGCAGCGTAGAGAGCCGCGTACTCGCCGACGCTGTGGCCGAGGAGCAACGCGGGGCGGACACCGGCGGCACGCCACACGTCGGCGAGCGCTGCCTGGTGGGTGAAGAGGGCCGCCTGAGCCGTTCTGGTGGGCCAGACCGCCTCGCCCGCACCGTCCTCACTCTCTGCGGGGGTTCCCTCGTCGAGAAGCAGCGACAGCAGGTCGTCGCCGCCCTCCTCGTCCGCGAAAAGCCGCGCACACCTGTCGATCGTGCTCCGGGCCGCCGGGTACGCCCGGTACAGACCCGCGGCCATGCCGCGGCGCGCGCTGCCCTGCCCCGCAAAGGCGAAGGCGACCGGCCCGAGAGGCGCGGTTGACGCCGCCGGCGGTTCGCCGAGGGACCGCGCCAGCTCCTCGGCGTCCCGACCGACGGCCGTCGTGCGCGCGCCCCGGTGCGGCCGGCCGAACGCCAAGGTGGCCGCCACGTCGGCGGCCCGCTCCTCGGGGTGTCGTAGCAGGTGGTCGCGTACTCGTCCGGCGTACTCCGGCAGCGTCTCGGCGTCGCGGGCGGACACGGGGACCAGTACGGGAAGGTCGGATACTGCGGCGAGCCCGGACACCGGCCGCGCGGCCCCCGCGTACTCCTCCAGCACGACGTGCGCGTTGGTGCCGCCGACACCGAGCGCGCTGACTCCGGCCCTGCGCGGCACACCGTCCGGGACCGTCCACGGCCGCAGCTCGGTGGCCAGGGTGAGTGGACCGCCCGCCAGCTCCAGTTCGGGGTTGGGGCGGCTCAGGTGCAGAGTCGGCACCAACGTGCGGTGCCGCAGCATGAGCACCGTCTTGATCAGCCCGGCCATGCCGGCGCAGCTGTCGAGGTGCCCGATGGCCGGCTTCACCGAGCCGACCGCGCAGAATCCCGTACGCCGAGTGGACTCGCCGAGGGCGCGGCCGAGCGCCCGCAGTTCCACGGGATCGCCGAGCCGGGTACCGGTGCCGTGCGCCTCGACGTACGAGATCGTCTCCGCGGGCACGCCCGCCCTGCCCAGGGCCTGCCGCACCACCTCGGCCTGGCCCGCGACGCCGGGCGCGCTGAAACCGACCTTGTCCGCACCGTCGTTGTTCACGGCCGAGCCCAGGATCACGGCGTGCACGGTGTCCCCGTCGGCGAGGGCTCGGTCGAGCCGCTTGAGCAGGACGGCGGCCACGCCGTTACCACCCACCGTGCCGTCGGCCGCCGCGTCGAAGGCCCGCAGACGCCCGGTGGGCGACAGGATCGACCCCGGCTCGCTGACGTAGCCCGACTCCTGCGGCAGATGGACGGCCGCGGCCCCGGCCAACGCCAGGTCCGTCTCACCGCTCAGCAGCGCCTGCACCGCGAGGTGCACGGCGACCAGCGATGTGGAGCAGGCGGTCTGCACGCCGATGGCGGGACCCGTCAGCCCGAGGCGGTACGCGACGCGCGTAGCGAGGAAGTCCGGCTGCCGCCCGACAGCCCGCTGGATGGCGACCCCTGGCTCCTCCTCGCTCCCCGCCCCGTGACCCGGGTGCCCCGGACCGTCCGCCGACTGCTGCTGCTGGTGGTCGTAGAGGTTCATACCGGAGCCCGCGAACACGCCGATGCGCGTGCCCGGCGCGGTGGACTCGTAGCCCGAGCTCTCCAACGCCTCGTGGCAGCACTCCAGGAAGAGGCGGTGCGCCGGGTGGGTGAGGCCGACTTCCTTGGGACTCATGCCGAAGAAGTCCGGGTCGAACCCGTCGACATCGTCAAGGACCCCGCCCACGGGTACGTGCCCATGGGGGCGTTCCTGCCCGACTGTCGCCGGCTCGGTGTCGCCGAAGACCCGGATGCTGTCCACACCGTCGCGAAGATTCGCCCAGAACGTCTCCGGCGAGTCCGCTCCGGGGAACCGCAGCGACATCCCGACGACGGCGATCCGCCGCTCGGCGTCGTCCCTGGAACCGTCCCCGGAACCGTTTCCGAAACCGTCGGCGGGATCGGCCTCCGGCACGGCGGTCGCGGCAGGACCCTCCGCCGGAGAGACGGACTTCGCGAGGTGCGCGGCGAGCGCAGCGGCCGTCGGGTGCTCGAAGAACGTCGTCTGAGCGATGCCGACACCGAGCCGCTTGGCCAGGCGGGCGCGTAGCTGCACCAGCCGCACGGAGGTCAGTCCCAGCTCGTAGAACGGGACCTCCATGTCCACCGTCGAGCCTTCGAGTACGGCCTCCAGCTCCTCCCGCACCGTACGTGCCACCATGCCGGCGGATGAGGCGGATGAGGCGGATGAGGCGGATGAGGCGGACGAGGCGGACGAGGCGGAAGCGGAGGGAGGCAGGGGAGCCGTGGCCCCGGTCCGCACTTCGGGAGCGGCCGTCGCATCGAAGGCCCCGGCGATGAGCCGGTCCCGGAGCTCCGCGCGGCGAACCTTCCCGGCCGGAGTCCGGGGGAACTCCCCGACCGCTACGGGCAGGACGTGGGCTGCGGTCAGCCGGAGCCGGGTGAACAGCGCGGCACGCACTTCGGCCGCGATCCGTACGTCCGCCTGGGCGCCGCGGCTGACGAAGAAGACGGCCAGTTCGTCGGTACCCCGGGCTCGGTCCGGTACGCCACAGGCGGCCACCTCGCCCTGGCGTACGCCGTCGACGGCGGCGGCAACCTCCTCCACCTCGTGGCAGTGGACGTTGTGCCCGTTGATGATGATGAGGTCCTTGCGCCGCCCGGTGATCACGACCTGCCCCTCGGCAAGGAACGCCAGGTCACCGGTATCAAGCCACTCCCGGCCCGCTGGATACGCCGCCGCGTCCGCCTCCGGGTTGTCGACGTAGCCGGGCGTCAGACGTGCGGCCGAGTGCACCTGGAGCCGGCCGATCGTGCCGTCCGGCACGATGACGTCGTGGTCGTCGACGACGCGCAACGTGACGCCGTGCGCGGGTGCCCCCGCCGCGACGAAGGTGACGCAGTCCTCCTCCGGCGTCTGCGGACCCGCTGCCACCGGGTCACCGCTCAGACTGCTCTTCAGCAGACGGTGCACCGTGCCCGGCCGGTCGAGCCGCCCGTACGTGACCCCCGTGACCGTCTCGGCCATTCCCCATGCCGGAACGATGTGCCCCTTGCGTATCCCGTACGGTGCCGTCGCGTCGAGGAAGCGCTCCATCACGGGCAGGACGATCTGCTCGCCCCCGCACACCATCGTCTTCAGACCACGCAGGTCCCACCGCCGCGCCGTCGGGCCCTCCGGCCGTCGGGCGAGCGCATCCACGACGAGCTGGTAGGCGAAGGTCGGCGCCCAGCCGTGCCGCGCGCCGTGCTCGTCCATGAGGTCGAGCCAGCGCAGCGGGTCCGCCAGCACGTACTCGGTCGGCGCGTGCACATTGGTGCAACCCGCGAAGACCGCGAGCAGGTGGTAGAGCAGGAACGCGCCACTGTGATCGACCGGCAGCCAGTTCACCATGGTGTCGTCCGGACGCACGTCCAGGACACGGCGGCTGCTCGCCGCGAAGTCCGCGAGCCCGGCGTGCGTCAATCGCGCGGCCTTGGGTGCTCCTGTGCTGCCGGAGGAGAGCATGAGCAGGGCGGTGTCGGCTCCGTCCGGCTCGCAGTGGTCCTCGGCGGGCGCTGCGGACAGGCCGTCCCGCGCGAGCATCGTGCGGAGCGAGGGCGCGGCCTGCGCCAGCGCCGCCTTGCCGGCCTCGTCGGTGAGTACCAGTGGCCCGTCGAGCAGTCGGTGCGCCTGCAGGAGGCGTTCCAGGGCTGGGGTCCCGGCTATGGGCTGCTCGGCAAGGGCCGTGGGGAGTATTCCGCCGAGGACGCATGCCCAGAAGGCGGGGAAGAACTCGGCCAGCGGTAGCCCGCACAGCAGGACGGTGTCGCCGCGGTGGACCCCGTGAGCCCGCAGCGCGCCGAGCAAGTGCCGTGCCTTGTCCAGGAGTTCGGCGTAGGACTGGCCGGATGCCCGACCGTCGGTATCGAGTGTGATCACGGACCCTGGGGCGGACTGGGCGGCGCGCAGTAAGGCCTCGACGGCGTCGCGTGGATCGTCCTTTGTCCACTCGAGTTCAGGTCCTCGACAGAGTGCTTGTCCCGGTGGTCGTGTCATGTGTTCCTCGCTTGGCTTCGAGAGTGTGCGTGCGACGTTCGCCGGTGCGCGATGCGCGACGCCGACGGGTCGATACGTGCAGCGATGCGAGCAGGGCCAGGGCGCCGCAGAAGGCGACGCTGTGGAAGGCAGTCACGACGACGGCGGCCGGCAACGTCTCCAGCGCCGCCGCGGTCGCGATGGTGCCGAGGGCGAAGCCCGACTGCTCGGCCGAGGCGGACAGGCCGAAGAGCCGGCTTCGCAGCGGCTCGGCGGCGGCCTGGAGACGTGAGGCATAGACGATCTCGGTCCAGCCGTCCGCGAACCCCGCCGATGCGGCCGCCGCCACCACGGCGGCCGCGGGCAGTCCCCAGAACACCGCCGCGAACGACAGCGCCATCGCGCAGGTGCCCAGAGCGAACGCGCGCTCCCCCCAAGCCGCCTCGCTCTTCCTGCGGCGCAGCACCAGGTGGGCCAGGAACGTCCCCACCGCCCAAGTGGCCCAGAAGCGGGTCATGAACAGAGCGGATTCACCGGGATGCGCGTCGTGCGCCACGACAGGCAGTGCGACGTTGTGCGAGGAGGACGCGAACGCGTCGATCCCTCTGAGCGCGATCATCATGATGAGCAGGCTGGACAGCGGCGCACCCGCCTGCCGCCACCGGAACAGCGAGCGCCGGGCAGGACTCTCCGGAGGGGCCACGGCGACGGGATCGCCTGCTTCCGTACCCGTACCCGTACCCGTACCCGTACCCGTACTCGCACTCGTACCTGATACCTCACCTGCGGCCTTGGTAGCCGGGTGGTCAGTGTCGGACGCCGGCTTCGCGGTCGCGGTCGCGGTCGCGGTCGCGGTGTGCGGTGCAGGTCCGTTGCCTGCCCCGCCCACGCCTTCCCGCACGCCTTCCCCCGCGCCCTCCCGCATGCCCTCGGCCTCCGGCGCCTGCCGCAGCGTCAGGAGCGTGATTGCGGAAATGGCGAAGCCGGCCGCGTTGCAGGCGAAGGCAAGCGGGAAGCCGCCGAAGGCGATGACGGGAGCCGCCGAGGCGAAGCCCACCACCGTGGCCAGGGAGCGCCCCATCACCAAGGAACCGTTGGCACGGGCCCGGGCCGCCCCGCCGACCAGGGCGGGGACCCAGCTGCGCAGGGCCACGGTGGAGAACGTGTTGCCCGCGCCGAGGACGGCGACAGCCGTGGCCAGCACCCACGCCGAGGTGCGTCCCTCACCGAGTGCCAGGACGAGCATCGCGACGCCCCGGGCGACGTCCGCGCCGATCATCACGGACCGATGCGCGACCCGGCTCAGCAGCTTGCTCGCGACGAACCCCGCCACGAACCCGCACAAGAGCCGCAGCGCCATGACGGCGCCCACGCCGAAGGCCGTACCCGTCACCGCGTAGGAGAACAGCCCCAACGCGATCAGGCTGAGGTAGTTGCCGCACGCCGAGACGGCGTACGCGCAGACAAGGAGGCGGAACCGGAGGCCAAGGCCCGCCGACTGCCGGACGTGGGGCCCGTCTGCCGGGCGCGCGCGATGCGCACGTCCTGTGCGGTACATGGGAGCTACTCCGATCTGGTTCCGCCCTCGGGCCGCCGCGGCAGGTCCGTGGACGTTGTGCCGGTTCCCTTCGACGCCCCTCGCCCCACACCATTCGTCCGGGCAGCCCCTGCCGCGGGGAGACGAGTCACGCAGAGGGCGACCGGCATGTTCATAGGGGCGAACGCCGGAGCCGCTGCCAGTTGATCATCTGATCGGTTGCTGACGTGTGTCAATGCATGATCATCGAAAGATGATCTACGTGATCACATCCAAGTGCCAAGCGGAGAAACGGAGATAGGCCTATTCGACCGGTTGGTTCGGCTCGGGGACGAGCACTCGCAATCGGCCACACAAATGCGGCCAACGGCACCTGGGAGAAGCGCCTCACCTTCCTGCATGGCTCAGTTCGCTCGTTGGAGCATGGCGAGTCGACTGGCTGTGCGGTCCAGGTCGCGCGTGAGGCTCTGGCCCTCGGGGAGGGTGGCGAGTGGGTCGCAGCCGATGAGGATGAGCCGGAGGTCACGGTCGCAGGCGACGTCGATGAGGTTCGCGAACCGCTGTCGTCCGTCCGCGGTGGCGTCCGGCAGTGGGGGGACTTCGTCCAGGACCAGGGTGGTGAACCGTTCGGCGAGGGCGAGGTAGTCGGGCACTCCCGTAGCGGTCTCGCACAGCGCGTCGAAGCCGAACCAGGCGAGGTCGCCGCGCACCGCGCGGGCCGGCAGCTCGCGCAGGTGGGCTGGGACGGTGGTGGCTTCCGCGGCCGCCGGGGTGGTGAGGCCGAGGGCGTCCAGAGCGGTGTCTCCCGGAGACAGGCACAGGCCCGTCGCGAACCGGCGCCCGCCGTTTTCTGCCGAAGGCGCCGCGAGCCGGCGGAAGTCCACCGGGCCCGTGACGTCCAGGACGTCCATCCGCTGCTCGATGAGTGTGATGGTCGGTTCGAAGAGGTGGTGGTAGAGCGGGTCGGGCATGAGTCCGGCGGGCGGGTAGTTGGAGGTGGTGACCAGGGTTATGCGCCGGTCGAGCAGCGTGCGGAAGAGGCGTGCGATCAGCATCGCATCGCCCGCGTCGTGCGCGTGGAACTCGTCGAAGACCAGGACCCGGCTGTCCCCGAGCAGATCGTCGAGAGCACTGTCGACGGCGCTCCGCCCGTCGCGGCGGGAGCCTGGCTTGGTCACCCCGTCATGGAGCCGGCGAAAGAAGTCGTGGAAGTGCAGGCGGCGTTTGCGCCGATCCGGCAGCCCTTCGTAGAAGGTGTCCACCAGCCAACTCTTCCCCCGACCCACGGGACCCCAGACGTACAGGTCGCGGGGCGGCTTGGGGAATGTCCAGGCCGGCCTGGCGAGTTCGGCCGCCAGGTGGGCCAGCCGCTCGACTGCGGCCTCCTGGGCCGGGGCGAGGGAGAATCCGCGCCGTGCCGCGGTCTCGTGGAAGTGGCGACGCATGGCCTGCTCGTGCTTGTCCACTGGGTTGCTCATCCGTTCGTCTGCTCGGTTTCGTCAAGTCGTCGCCCGCTGGAGGGACAAGGCGGTTTCGAGGCCCTACGGCCGCCGCCCCGGATTCGACCCTGCACGCGGTCCGAAGTGGATCAGGCAGGTCCTCCGCCGCGGCCTGCGACCGTACGGCGACCGAAGGGGCCGGGGGCCTTCACCTGCTTCCGCATACGGCGTCGAGACGGCATGGCCCCACGGCCGGCGCCGCCGGCCCTTCCTCGATATGAAACCGATCTGAAGCCCCTATGAAGCGCATGCTCTGATCCCCCAACTCGGCGCCCGAGAAAGGATCATGATCGCATCAGGCGTCAACGAGCGGACAGACCTGTCCGCTGACGACGAACGGCAGGACATGGGCGGAGTCGGCTCGTTCTTCCTGGCACTGGCACTGGCACTGGCACTGGCACTGGCACTGGCACTGGCACTGGCACTGGCACTGGCACTGGCACTGGCACTGGCATTGGCTCCGGCACTGGCGCCCTCGCCGTATCGAACGGACGGCGAATGACCGACCGCCGGCGCCTTGGCGGGGGCGGCTGCGGAGCCGGGCAGCATGCCACGTACGGTCAGCGCATGCACGACCATCGAGACCAGGATCAGAGCACCGGCAAGGCGGCGTCCAAGCATCGCGCCCCCGCTGCCGAGGGGGCTGCAGAGGCCGAAGCGGTGGTCTTCGTTTGCGCGACATGCGAAATCCCGCTGACGGAACCCCTTACCCGACTGCCCGCGGTTCCGGAGGCTCCGTACTACGCGTGGTGGGATGCCGACGAGCCTGGTCCGTCCCCGTCGACTGTGCCGTCGGGCTGCTATGCCATCGAGACGGAGCCATACGGTGCGCCCCTGGTGGTCTCCGAAGTGCCTGCGCAGGCGATGCCGCGCTACGGCCCGATAGGCAACGGGCACGGGCAGTGGCTCGTGTCGCAAGGCCCGCGAGGCAACATCGTCATCAACCCGGGCGACGCCCACGGCCTGGAGCTTCAGGATGTGTCCCCCGCTTGCTGCGGAGCGACCCCGACCGGCGGAATGAACCAGCTGTGTGTCTGCGGAACCCTCGTCGCCACGCTCTGCTCGGACTGCTGCTGCCCGTACGAACTCCACCTCTCCGCTGACCACGTCCGCGCTGTCGGCTCCTGAGATGAGAGCGGGCCGCTCGCACTTCTCGCCGACATTTCCACGTCTGTCGGGAAGCCATCCGCGACTTGAGCCGTAGCCCCACCGGGCCCGACCGTTCGCTAGACCCTCGGGCTGATGTGCAGTCAGGCAGGTCTGCGCGTGCATGGTGGAGCCGATGGCGTGGTGCAGGGGGCCGGTGTTTCGGGCTCGTGGGGGCAGGGTGTGGGTGAACTATCTTGGGTGGTATCGAGAGGGGAAGGAGGCGCTCCGTGGCATCCGGGCAGCAGGCGCGTGCACAGTCGGCCGCGATCACGCCGGGCAGGCGCTCGTCCAAGGCCAAGGCCGAGGTCGAGGTGGGCTCTCCCGCCGAGCGGGTGCGGGCGTTGTTCGGCGGGC
This sequence comes from Streptomyces sp. NPDC056361, assembly GCF_042262805.1. NCBI lineage: Bacteria > Bacillati > Actinomycetota > Actinomycetes > Kitasatosporales > Streptomycetaceae > Streptomyces > Streptomyces sp. NPDC056361. The sequence goes on along the minus strand of NZ_JBHJQI010000072.1, from coordinate 24,610 downwards.
ACCGGCTGTCTCCCGGGCAGCGGCGTATCGCCCAGTTCCTGACCGATCACCTCACCGAGGCGGCGTTCCTGTCCATCACCGAGCTCGCGGAGCGCGTGGGGGTCAGCCAGCCGTCGGTGACCCGGTTCGCCTCCTCGCTGGGATTCAGCGGGTACCCCGCGCTCCGGGAGGCGCTCCAGCCCATCGCGCTCAGCGCGGTCGCCGGTGCGCCGGGCGAGGGGGAGGAGCGGCATCGCAACGAGCTTCAGTCGGCGATCGACGCCGAGATCGAGAACCTGATGTCCCTGCGGCGCGCCCTCGCCGATCCCGACCGGATCGTCGACATCGGCCGCGAGCTGGCCGGGTCTGTCCCCCTGACGGTCGTCGGCCTGCGCATCTCGGTCTCCCTCGCCGAGTACTTCGCGTACGCCGCGCGGCGCATCCACCCTGATGTCCGGCTGGTGACGCGGGGTGGCAGCGTCGCTTACGACGGGCTGCTCCAGGCTCGCGAGGCGGGCGGCACGTGGGTGCTGGCCTTCGCGATGCCGCGACACGCCAAGGAGACCCTCGCCGTCGTGCGTGCCGCCCGCGGCGTCGGGCTGCGCGTCGCGCTGATCACGGACCTCGCGCTCGGGCCGCTGGTCGACGAGGTCGACGAGGTGTTCACCGCCGGCACGGGATCGAGGCTCGTCTTCGACTCGTACGCGGCGCCGGGGGTGCTGTCAGCGGGCATCCTCCAGGCCATTGCGGACGCGGACCCGCAGCGTACGCAGACGCGGCTCGAGAAGTACGAGCACGCGGCGGAACAGCACGATTTCTTCCTGGACGACTGAGACCGACCGAAGCTGACCTGACCGAGACGGATGGGCCCCGGGCTCTGGTCTCCACATGATCGTTTGGCATGAAAATTTTCATACCCTTGCCTACTTGGCGGTATATATATTTACTACAAGGGCCCCCAACGGCCCGAACGGAACATCGCCGGCCGCCCCCTCCTCCTCGGACGGCGCCGATGTACTCGACGGTCCGCGCCGCGTTATCGCGGATGCTCTGTGGCGGCTCCGATCAACCCCTGGGTCGGAGCCCCCACAGAGCCACACCCGGACGGCAGAGCCATACCCGGACGGCCCACCCGGCACCACTGGTGTGGGCGCTGCAGTGCAGCCGGGACCTTGAAGGCACACGCCCGCGACGACCCGGCGGCGCGCCTGGACCATGACCGCCGCCATGCGGCGCATGCGGCGGTATCCGCCCATCTCAGAACTTCGACTCCCCGCGCGTAGGGATGTCCCCTGTTCCACGCGCCCGAAGCGGGAGCTGGGTCGCGGGCCGATGCCGAGTGGGAGAGGCGGCCGCCGTCGGGCAAGGTGGTCAGCATGTTGCCGTCGATGGAGGAGGCCGATGACAGCCGCAGAGAGGGGCGCGGGGCTCGGAAACCGAGCCCTGGGAGACGTAAGCCGGGCCTCGGGAGACGTGCTGGAGTTCACCGCGCACTCGCTTGAGGAGTATCACCTCATCTGCCGGTCGTTGAGGAACCGAGACGACGGCAAGCAGGTCTTCTTCCGCGGCCAGGTGCATGGCTTCGATCCCCAGTCCTCGGAAGAGCGGGAGCCGACGGACGACGACGACCGGATTCGCCGAGACCACCTGCGGCAGGCATGGGAAGTGACGGCGGTCGCCGCACTCGCCGGCTACGGGCGCGGACCTCTGAGCGAGGCCGGCGTCATGGGTGTGCTGCAGCATTACGGATTCCGGAGTTGGTTCATCGACGTCACCGATGACGAGATGGTCGGACTCTGGTTCGCGCGTCACAGGTACGCGGCGTCGACAGGGCTGGCCCCCCGTCCACCGGCTGGGGCCGACGAGGCGAACTCGGAGCAGGGACACGTTCACGTCGACCTCTCCGAGCTGCTGACGTTCGACACGGTTCGCCACGAACCGGTCACGGCCGACGACGACGGAAAGGTCGAAGCGGGACTTGTGTTCGTTTTCGCCGTCGACAGCGACTCACCGCACTTGCTGGACCTCAGGTCCAAGGTTCCGGATGCGGCGCTGAGAGTGCACAGGCAGAGAGGGTCGGGCCTACTTCCGGACAACGGGAGCTACGCGCCCTTCCTCGTGGCGCGCATCGCGGTGGCGTTCCCGGCCCCGGCCGAGCTGTTCAGCGGGTCCACCCTGCTCAGCACCGTCGAACTGTTCCCGGGTCCCGATGAGGACGAGTTCTACGAGCTGCTGCTGCGGACGCCTCGATTCCCGGTCGACGCGTCGAAGTCGGCGGCTCCTGGCCGGTCGCCGGATGGCGCCTCGGTCTCGGCCACGACCGCCTCGGTCTCGGCCACGACGAAGCGGTACTACGTCGATCCTCTCGGAATCCCGCTGTACGAGTCGGCCGGGATGACGCAGCACATCCCGCTGCTCTGGGGTCGCGCTGTGGAGAACTACACGACGGTGTGCCTGTCGTGTCTAGGGATGACGGAGGCGACCGTCGACATGCCTTTCACCGCGCCCGGCGGTGCGCGAGGCAGCCGGTTCACACCCGAGATGATTCTCGGCGAAGGGCGGACCGAAGCCACAGGCGAGCTCAGTGGCGGACAAGACGGCGAGGGCCAAGCGGGCGCAGGTGAAGCGCCGCGGGTGGGGGAGGAGAGTGCCCCGCTTGCCTCCGAGTCTGCAGAGTCCGTCGGCTCCGACGACGACGTACGGCGTCCGACCGTGCCCTTTGCGAACTGGCCCGCTGACTTTCGCCTGTTCCTGCGCCTTCCGGTACTGGGGAACCTGGCCGAGTTCGTACACAGCGAGAGCCCCTTCCCGGTGCTCCGAGGCTTCATCGTCCAAGGGCATGCCGCACACATCGAGGTCTGGTCGGTCTCGGAACTGGCGGACGGGGCGCATTCTTCGTGGCCACCCCTCACGGAGCCAGGGCTTTCCTACTCGTGGCCGCTCGATCTGCGAGTCCTGACGGCCGATCTGGGTGTGAAGGCCGGTGATGACCTGGACATGGCCCTGATGGGTGCCCGTATGGCCGACTACTTCAACGCGCTTGAGCGCGGCGAGGCCGAACTGTTTCGGACCGGTCCCCATCAGTTCGGCTTCTACTGGGTGAATCCGGGTGGAGTGGTACCGATCGGTAGCCGGTGGGTGCCGGAAAGTACCGGATGACCTGATGCCGTGGGTCGGCGCGCTCGGCGCCCCGCCACGCGCTTCCCGCCCGCCGCGACAGCACGCTCGGAACGGCCCCGCAAGCGACACTTGCAACAGCCCTGGAAGGGACCGGCAACGGCCCCGGAAGTGGCCTGGTAACGGACCCGGAAGGGACTTCGCTGCCGGGCTGTAGGGCCCTCGCCGTGCCGGTCGCGGCGCGGCGGGTGATCCTGAGGGCATGGCTGGCGCGCCCTTGCGACGGCCGTCGCCCGCCTACAGGGCGGCGGCGCGGCGGGCTCTGCGCGTCACGATCGCCGCCACGGCAGGGTTCTACGTGCTGCTCTACGGCTTCGACTCGGCGGTCGGTGCGACGTACGCGCTGTTCGGTGCGATCGCGATGGCCGGGCTGTCCCGGCTCCCCGGTTCCGGACGCCAGCGGGCCGTGCTGCTGGCAGGCGTGGTGCCGGTGTGTTGGGTGCTGATCACGCTCGGCACCTACCTGTCCGTGCGGACGTGGAGTGCCGTCGTCGGCATGCTGGTCGTCGGCTTCGCGCTGGCGTTCATGGCCGTCGGAGGACCACGGTTCGCCGGCGCGGCCACGGGGCTGCAGCTGATGTACATCCTGCCGTCGTTCCCGCCCTACGACCCCGGTTCGCTGGGCGAACGGCTGGCGGGGGCGACCGTCGGGCTCGTCCTGCTGATCATCGCGGAGAGGACGGTGCTGCCCGAGCCGGCCGCCCTGCCCTACCGCGAACGGGTCGCCCGGGCCGCCGAAGGCGCGGCACGCTGCGCGGACGGGCTGCGCTCCGCCCCGTACACGCTGCCGAAGGCCACGCTGCGCATCACCCGGGCCTTGAGTACGGGGCTCCGTTCCTCCCAGGTCCCGGAGGCGGAACGGCCGGCCGGAGCGGGTGTGCGACCAAGGGCGCTGGCCCACGCGGGCCTGGCGACGCGCACCCTGCTCGGCCGGCTGACGGTGCTGCCGCCACCTCGCCCGGGTGCCGCTTGGCCCCGGGATGTCGGAGCCGGAGCCGGGGACGGGGACGGGGCGGCCGGGGGGACGGACATCGGCGCGGCGGTGGGGGGCATGGCTCGCGAAAGCCGGGCGGGAGCAGTCGACGCGGCGGAGCCCGGAGGCCAGGACCCGCTGCGAGCGGTCGCGGACGTGGGGAGGGAGACCGCCGCCCGGCTACGGGGCCGAAGCCCCGATGGTCGGGCGCACGCCCGTCTGGAGCAGGTCCGTCAAGCCCTGACGGCGGCCGATGACGGCCCTCCTGCTGTACTGCGCCGCAATGCGGCGCTCCTGGAGGTGGCGGACGCCGCGCTCGCGATGTCCATCGCGGCCGACATCGCCGTACGGGGCCGAGCGGCCGGCGAACCGCCGCCGGGCCCGTTCTGGTACGCGCGGATGCGGGCACCACGGCTGTGGTGGCGGCGCCTGTCGGGCCATGTCGGCGGCCGTTCGGTGTTCTTCCAGAACGCCGTACGGATCAGCCTGGCCCTGGCGGCAGCTCGGCTGATCGCGGGCATCGACACGCTCCCGCACGGCTTCTGGGTACTGCTGGCCACCCTGACACTGACGCGCACGACGGTGCGGGAGACCCGTACGACGGAGCGCAGGGCCCTGACCGGCACTCTCGTCGGTGCGCTGGTCGCGGCGGCGCTGCTGGCCTTGGTCGGTACCGACATCGAGGTCTACGCGGTGGCCCTGCCGCCCCTGATGCTCGTCACCTTCACCCTGGGGCCCGTGAAGGGCGTCGGATGGGCGCAGGCGCTGTTCACGGTGGTCGTCTCCCTGGTCTTCGCGCAGCTGGCGCCGGCCACCTGGCAGCTCGCCGAGTTCCGGCTGCTCGACGTGCTGACGGGCAGCGCGATCGGCGCCGTGTTCGGGCTGCTGGCCTGGCCGCGGGGCGCCCACGACGAGCTGCGGCGGTCGGTCGCGATGCTGCTCCGAACCGCCGCGGAGATCGTCGTGGCCACGACGGCGCAGGTCGCGGCGGGTGGTCAGCGCGTGCCGTTGGTCACCGCGCCGGGGCACCGTTCGCTGCAGCACGCGCTGGTCATGGCGGAGTCGGCGTACGCGCAGTACCAGAGCGAACCCGCCGGGCCCACTCCGCCGCCGGTCGGCCAGGACTGGCAGGCCTCACTGATCGCCGGGCACCACACGCTGTGGGGAGCCGACCGGCTTCTCGTGCCTTCCGAACCGGTCGTGGCCCCGCCGCTGGGGAGACAGGCCGCGGAGTCCGTCATCCGCACGGGTGACCGGGTCGCTGCGGGGATGCTACTGACCTCGGCCCGGATGGATCCCACCGGGGACGCTGCGGAAGCAGCGGCGCCGCACCATCCCCCGATGGCCCCCACCACCATCGCCGACGAACCGCCAGGCGCACCGCGCGAGTACTACGCGACCGTGTCCTGGCTGGCCTCACTGACGACGGATCTGGCACGGCTTGTTGGCGAGGGCGAGGGCGAGGGCGAGGGCGAGGGCGAGGGCGAGGGCGAGGGCGAGGGCGAGGGCGAGGGCGACGGCGACGGTGGTACCGGTGCCGACTCGCCCGGCGGCGAACGGCTCGGACCAGGTGGCATGCACGTGCCGCCGGGGGCCTGACCGATGCGTGTGGCGGCGTGACCGTGCCGGGCTACGGAGCCGACATGAGCACCGGGTTCGCTACTGGGTTTGCTATCGAGGTCGTTCTCCCACACCACAGGCGCCCCCGGTCGAGTCCCACTGCTCCTCCCGACGGCCGACGGTCGGCAGCCTCCCGACGGTCGACGGCCGTCGGGAGGATGCCGACCATCGAAGGTCCACACATGCGCGCGCCGTCAGTCGGCGTTGTTCCTGTCGGCTGGTTCTGGCGGGCCGGCATCGGCCGCGGCCAGATGGCCGGTGATCTCCTCGGCGGTCAGGACGAGCGCGAAGCCCTTGCGCAGAACGGCGAGCTCTGGCTCCTGCCGGGACTCGTCGTCGGTGGCCGTGACGTCCGCCCCGAACACGACCTTGTAGCCGCGCTCGTATGCCTGGCGGGCCGTGGTGCCGCAGCAGTAGTTGGTGAGCGTTCCCGTGACGATGACCGTGTCGCGGCCGAGGTTGCGGAGCATGGTGTCGAGCGGAGTGTCGTAGAACGCGCCGTAGGAGGGCTTACGGATCAGGGCCTCGTCGGGGCGGCGGCCCATCTGGTCCCATACCTCGGCCGGGCCCGGCCGGCGCCAGTCGGTGTCGGAGTGCGGAAGGTAGCGCAGGGCCTTGGGGCGGTCCAGCCCTAGATGCGTGTCGTCGAAGATGGTCCAGATCACCGGGACCGAGGCGGCTCGGCATGCCTCGACGAGCCGACACAGCCTGGGTGCCATCCGTGTCGCCGACGGCACCCAGTACGGGCTCCAGCCGGGCCGGACGAATTCATCCTGCATGTCGATGACCAGTAACGCCGTCCGCTCCGGCCGTACAGCGAAGGATGCCCGGCCGTGCTCGTAAGCCTCCCGCGCCCGAGCGGTCACCCATTCCTCGGTATACGACATCCCCATCCCCACCCCTACCCCATTACCTCGATCCGAGATACCTCGTTTCGATGTGGGAGAGTAGCAGCATGCTCGAACTCGCGATCCTGGGATTCCTCGCCGACGGGCCGCTCCACGGCTACCAACTGCGCCGCCGGATAGCCCACTTGTCCGGCCACGCCCGACCGGTCAGCGACGGCAGCCTCTATCCGGCAATCACCCGACTCGTCAACGCCGGGCTACTGGACCGCACGACGGAGCCCGGCGCCTCGGCCGCCCAGCGACACACCCTCACCCTGACCACCGCCGGCCGCACCGAGCTCCTGCGCCGACTGCGCGACGCAGACGGCCTGGACATCAGCGACAGCACCCGCTACTTCACCGTCCTGGCCTTCCTGTCCCAACTCCCGGACACCGCCGACCAGCACGCGGTACTGCACCGCCGCCTCGAATTCCTCCAACAGCCCGCAAGCTTCTTCCACGACGGCGAACACCCCCTACGCGCCGAGGACACCGCCGACCCCTACCGCCGCGGCATGCTCACCATCGCCCGCGCCACCAGCCACGCAGAACGATCCTGGCTCCTGGAGATCCTGGGCTGACGACACCCACCGCACTGCTCCCCACGCCCGCGGGACGATCCCGTCCGCAGCGTCGCCGTACTGTCCGAACCGGCCGCTTGACCCATGAGAGCCGGCAGCGCTGACCGTTGCCGGCGTACGTCCCCCGGAGGAAAGGCATGGGGGAAAGGGCGGGACGCGGCCGATCCCGCACCTCGTCACTGAGCTGAAATCCGCCTTGTCCGGGAGGTGAGCACGGTCAGAAAGTGGATGGTCGAACCGGACGAGACCTCCTGGAGGAACCTTGAAGAGGCACATCGTGAGCGTTCTGTGCGCCCTCGCAGTGGCGCTCTCGTACAGCGTCGTGACGGCACCCAACGCCTCGGCCGGCTACTCCGGCTGGTGCAGCTACACCAGCAGCGAGCCGCTGCTCGCCCGAGGGAGCACCGGCACAGCCGTCAAGCAGCTCCAGTGCCAGCTCGACTACTCCCTGTCGACGAGCAATCTGACGCGCGACGGTATCTTCGGGGCTGCCACCGAGGCGGACGTGAAGAAGTTCCAGAACTGCGTCGGCCTCACCGCCGACGGCATCGTCGGCGAATACACCTGGCTCCACCTCAACCGCTGGACGACGTCTTCCAGTTACGCCTGCTGAAAGCGGGGGTGGCCCAGGCGGCGCCGAAACTTCACAGGTTGGGCTTGCAGAGCCACATCGGGCCGTGCCACTCCGTGAAGTCTTCGGCTACTTCGTGTGTGTCGGGGTCATCGGTGTCCAGTGCCCGGCCCACGAGTCGGCTGAGGAGCTCCCAGGCTTGGACATGGGCGAGCAGTTCGGCCAAGCGTCGGTACTCGTCATCATCGGCCGAGCCGAGTCGCTCCATGACGAGGGGTTCGAGCAGGGGGAGCAGCTCGTCGTGTGGGATGGAGTCGATGGCCTGCCGGGCGGCCAGGGCCCACCCGTGAGACAGGCAGAGGCCGACAAGGTCGCCGAGCAGTGCCGGGACGTCATCCGACAGTTCCGTGAGGAAGTCGAGGGCGGCGCCCCGCTGCCATGGCCCTGACCCTGCGGCCAGAGCGGCTTTGAGGATGTCCGGCCTGCTGCCGGCCTTGTGGTGGAAGTCGGCTTGGCGGCGGTGCATTTCCCGCTTGGCCTCGACGACCGCCTGCCAGAGCTCGTCGTCGGATGGCGGGGTGCTCATGGGGTATCTCCGTCGGGCTGCCAGGACGCTACGAACGCTTCCACGTAAAGCGCCTGGAACCTGCACGGCTCGCAGGCGACGCTCGACCCGCACCTCGCCAACCTCTTCGTGGACGTGGCCGCGGGCATGCCGGGGACCGTTCGGCCCCCGATCACCCGCAGACGCGACTCCAACATCGGCCACACCTTCCTCGCACCTGACGACTGAAGGTAACGCCTGCAGAACGGTGTTGTCAGTGGGACGATCGACGAGATGCCCGGACTCCTGAAACCGCAGACCACGGTTTGTGGCCGGCAGGGTCGCCAACCGCCCCGAGCAAATCCGATGGCACCGACAATTGTCCGGCGACAAGACTGCACCGGTGAACACCCTGCCACCGCCGCCCGACCCGCTCCTCCTGCCGGTACGGGATCCGCGCGCCCGCGACCTCGTTCTCGACTATGCGGACATGCACGCCCTGGTTGCCGACCTGGTCCTGCCCGGCGACGCGTCGATGTACGTCATGAGCGCGATGGAAACCTCCCGCGAGCTCATCCGGCACTCCTACTACCGGTACGAGTTCGCCACCGTCGCCGTCACGCATTCCCTGTTCGCCCTGGAGCACGTCCTCGCCGAGCGTCTGGCCATGAACGAGCCGCTCCACGACCTGATCGAGCGGGCCACCGACGCAGGGCTCATCACGGCCGGACTCGCCGCCGAACTCGACCGCAGCCGACTGCTGCGCGACAGGCTCACGCAGGGCGCCGAGTCAAGTGCCGCCCTCCGCCCGATCCAGGCCGTCGCCATGGTGCGTTCCGTCTTCGATGCCGTCTCCCTGCTCCTTCGCCCACCGTCTGCGGCAGAAGCGACAGCCGCCGACGTGGGCGGAACACAGCCCGAAGGCGAACTCGCCCGACTGTGGGAGGACCACCTGCGCGCACTGTTCCCCGACGGCTTCCGCGGCGTGGACTTCGACGGCGTGGACCTGGTCCTCCTGGACGCCGACGTCGCCGGCCTCGTGCAGAGGGAGCTGAAGGGCGGACTCGACGACAGTGGCATCGCCCACCTCTGGGGCTGCATCGCCGACCTCGACAAGATCGTGCTCCTGATCAACGAGGAGTACTGCGCCTCCTACTTCACGAAACTTCGGACGATGGCCCAGGTCGCAGCAGCGCCCTACATACCCACCGCGACTTGACCACCGGGGTTTTGCATGAACACCCGGCGGACCCGGGCCGGGGTGAGCCGGCCGGGCTCGGCTGGCTTCTCCCATGTCCGACCCGCCGACCAGGCGTTCCTGGAATCCGGCGACGTGGCGATGGGGAATCCCCGGCGGGCCCGACTGTCGAGGAGGCGCGGTGCCGGCATTCCGCGCCGTGGACGTCGCTGGGGCAGGGCTGGCGTCGAGCGCGCCTTCGCCCGCATGCACAACCTCGCCCTCGCGGCATGATCAGGCCCGCGGTGTACCCGGGGCCCTGGCCTCCCCAGGCGTAGCCTTCTGCAACGCGCTTCAGGTCGGCAGACCGCGAGCCCCCTCCGTCCGAGCGCCGTTGAGCGTTACGCCCGTGAGTAGTGCGCCCCGCAGGTCGGCGTCGGTCAGGTCGGCTCCGTTCAGGTTCGCTCCGGTCAGGTTGGCCTTGCGCAGGTCAGCCCCGGTGAGGTCGGCTCCGTCAGATCGGCGTCGGTGAGGTTCGCGCTTTCGGTGACGGTGCCGGAGGTGATCCTGGCTTGGAGGGACGTGTCCAGGGTGCTGAACTTTGCACCGCGCAGGCGGGCGGTCACCAGGGACGCTTCCGTCAGATCGGCATCGACCAGGATCGCTTCCGTCAGGTTCGCCCCGGCGAGATTCGCACCGGTGAGGTCCGCGTCCCAGAGCAGCGCGCGGGACAGGTCGTTCGGTTTCAGGCGCATGATCATGTCCGGTTGGGACAGGAACGTTCCTCGCAGGATTGCGCCACTGAGATCCGCGCCGGTCAGGTTCGTGTCCACGACGTTCGCGTCTGACAGGTCCGCGAACGTCAGGTCTGCGTCTCGGAGGTCGGATCGCAGGAGTTGCGCCCTTCTCAGATTGGCCTCGCCGACGAAGGCGTTTCTCAGGTCGACCCCTGACAGCGTGGCGTGGCGCAGATCCGCCCCTTCGAGGTTCACGTACCCGAACGGGGCACGCTCGTCAGGGAGGGCGCCGCCCTCAGGGACCTTCGCGATGTCCCGGAAGCTCCAGGTGGAGAGGAACAGCCCCCGCAGGTCCGCCCGGTTCCAGTCGACCTGCGCGTCCCTGTCGTGGCCGGCTGAGCGACGGGCCAGCACGTTCACCACGGCCACCACGTCCGTGGGCGGGCGACGGTCGGCGGGCGACTCCTGCCCCGGCTGCGGTTCAGCCGGCTCCTTCACGAAGCCGGTCGCGGGAACGCTCGCGTGACGCCGTACGTACGCGGAGAGGACGAGGACGATCCTCGGCTGGTCGCGCGGTGAGTCCTGCATGATGCGCTCCAGCGCGTAGATCCCACCGAAGCGCACGTCCAGCGACGGGGAACCGAGATTGGTGATCGCGTCGTTGAACCGGGTGGTGAGCTGGCCCTGCTCGGCGACCCGTACCTCCCGCCAGGTAAAGAGCAGCGCACCAAGGCCGCCAGACCCGGCAGGACAGCCACCGCGAGCACGGACCACTGCGGCCGACCACGACCGTCGGCATCGGGAGCACTCGCGCCGCGGCGGCGGCGCCTGCGCCGCAGCTCGCGCAGGTACGCGCTCCGAGTCGGCCCTTCGCCGCGCGTTCGACCCATCACCGACCCATCGAAGTCGACGGATCCCGACGCGGACCGGCACCACACCGCCGGAGCACCCGATCGACGTAAACGTCGCATCACAGGCCTCACGGGAACGCGCGGGGGCTCTCGACGCGGAGACGAGGGCCGCCCCAACGTATGGGGAGTCGGTCGCTGCCTTGTCGAGGTCAACGGTGGGTCGAGCACGGCGACATCGACACGTAAGACCGCCGAAACTTTGACGACCGGTCGGGGACCGAACGGGTGGATGATGGCGGCATCCCTGCGCAAGCACTCAGCCGCCCCCCGTCAGATCCGGCGCGGCTCTCATCGCCACCGGAGGAGGGGCCGGATGCCTGGCTCGGCACCGTCTTCTACGGCCCGGGCTCCGGATCCGTGGCGGCCGAGGGGCAGGACCGGACGGCCACGGGTGTCCTCAAGGGCGAAGGAGGTGGCGCTGTGTAGAGGGTCGGTACGGTGACGAGCAGACCCGGGTCGAGCCTCGTACGCCTCATCCTTGCCCGTCATGAGTCCCACGCCCTCCTTCAGGCAGGCATGTTCATGAGGAGGAGGGGGGTGGTGGTGGGTTGGCGGGAGCCCGTGGTGGGTTCGAGGGTGAGGCCGAGGGCGGAGGCGTCGGCGGGGTCGCCGTCGAGGAGGACAGTGCCGTCCTGGTGGATGAAGCCGGCGGGGCGCATGGTGTCGTCGTGCTGGAGCCAGAGTTGGTACGTCTGGCCGGGGGCGGGGGAGGGAAGGCCGGTTGCGGTGAAGACGGCCTGGTTCTGGCGCGCGGACATGACGACCGTGGTGAACGCACCGTTGGCGGCCTTGCCGTGGATGGTCTGTGCGTCGGGGGAGGCCAGGACGCCGCTGATGGTGTCGAGGTTCTGCTGGGCTTGCTGGGTCTGCTGTTCGGCCTGGTGGGCCTGCTGGTGCTGCCAGGCGGCGAGGCCGGCGAATGAGGCGGCGGCGACGAGGCTTGCCGCGAGTCCCAGAGGGAGGGCCTTGCGGCGCAGCCGGTGGGCGAGGCTCGTCGTGGGCGGGGCGTTCAGTCGCGGGGGAAGCTGTCGTACGCCGTCGATGGCGTCCAGGGTGCGCTGCTTCAGGGCAGCGGGTGCTTCCTTGGCCGTGGCGGTGGCGAGGCGGGCTGTGGTGGCGTGGAAGTCTGCCACGTCGCGCCGGCACGCCTCGCACTGGGTGAGGTGACGGGTGAAGGCATTGGTCTCTTCGGCGTCGAGTGCGTCGAGCGCGTAGGCACCGGCGAGGGCGTGGATGTCGGACGCGTGGTGTTTCACGTGGTCACCCCCATGCAGTCGCGGAGCCTGATGAGCCCGTCGCGCATGCGTGTCTTGATGGTCGGAAGCGGCGTGCGCAGGGTCTCGGCGACTTCACGGTAGGTGAGTCCCTGGTAGTAGGCCAGGGTCACGGCCTGGCGCTGGAGTTCGGTCAGGCCGCGCAGGCAGCGCCGGACCTGCTCGCTCTCCAGCCGGGTCTCGACCTGTTCGGCGACGTCGTCGTACGCGGTGTGGTGGTCACGGGCGGCTTGGGCGTGTTCCCGGTCGGTCGCGGCCTGCGCGGAGCGGACCCGGTCCACCGCTCGGCGGTGGGCGATGGTGGCGGCCCAGGTGGTGACCGAGCCGGCGTCGCTGCGGTAGCGGCCGGCCTGGCGCCACAGTTCGATCATGACTTCCTGGGCGACCTCCTCGGACTGGGCGGGGTCGCGTACGACTCTGAGCACGGTGCCGAAGACCATCGGTGAGAGTGCGTCGTAGAGGGCGGAGAAGGCTTCCTTGTCGCCTTCGGCGACCCGCTGCATGACCGCGGGAAGATCCGGGTACCCGGTGCTTCCCGGTGTGGTGCGGCGGAAGGGGAGGGGCTCGTTCACCGGACGCTCGCCGCCAGGTGCGACCAGGCGAAGTCGCCGGGTGGAGCCGGTCGGGGCAGGGCGGTCCATCGCATGCTGGTCCTTCGTCGCTGAAGCCTGTTCCGGACGGGCGAGGGAGGTGCCCCGCTCGCAGATCCAGGGGGTGTCCTTGAACGTTCTTCGTAGCGGACACGCGTACGGATGGGAGCCGTTTCGGCGCCCTCGGAGCCTGCAGCTGATCCGATCGAGCGAATGCGGCCGTTTCGCCCCAGCCGGGTTCAAGCCGTGCTCTGGAAGGGGGCGGCTGCGGGTGGCCATGGCTGACGCAGCCACCCGCCGCCTTCCTCTCGTGTGTCACGGCTGCCAGGTAAGGACGGCGATCACCTGCTTGCCCCATCCGGACCGGCTGACGTACAGCTCCGCACCGAGACCCCTGATGATCTTCAGGCCTCGTCCGTGCGAGGACAACGCTTCGCGGTTCCGGGGCCGGTCGGGGATGCCGGCCGACGCATCGCTGACCGCGACGCCGGCACACCCCTCATCCACGCTCACGGTGAGTGCGTAGGGCGGGTCCGCGTGGAGATAGGCGTTGGTGGCGAGCTCGGAGACGATGAGCAGGATGTCCGCCGCGACGCCTTCGGGGCAGAGCCGGCCGTGGGCAGCGAGCAGCAGCCCGGCCGTCTGCTGCCGGGCATGCCGGGCGGCGTACGGACCTGCCGGAAGCTCGCGGTGCATGGTCCGCGGCAGGCCGGAGGCGAAAGCGGCGCTGTTCATGATGATCCTCGACGGCGGTGCGGTCCTGCCCGTGCAGGAACCCTGAAGAGGATTCGGAGCGAACCGGCCGGAGGACTGCCGGAGCAGGGTTGTGTTCGCGGATGCGCTGCCTCGCCGCTCCCGGAGGCAGCAGCCGTCAGGAGCAAGAAGGCCGCCACTCTTTGGGATGACGGACCCATCCGCGGCGCGGTGGCCGCCGAATCCCCGGCGTGAGCAACTTCCGCAGCATCATCAGCAGGGCGTGGCCCGGAGCGCTGGTCGGTCTGATCGCGGGGTTCTGCGCGCTCGCCGTGGCCGAGTTGGTGGCTGCTCTCGTCCGCCCGCCGGCCGGGCCGGTCACGGTGGTGGGCGGGGCGGTGATCGACAGGACGCCGGCGGTCGTGAAGGACTTCGCGATCCGTACCTTCGGCGAGAGCGACAAGACGGCCCTGCAGCTCGGCATCCTCGCCGTCCTCGCCCTCATCGCGATGGGCCTGGGCATGGTGGCCCTGCGCCGCCGGCACGTGGGTGCGGCCGGGATCCTGCTGTTCGGTGTGGTCGGATCCGTAGCGGCCTTGAGTCGTCCGGACGCCGGCCGCATCGACGTACTGCCGTCTGCGACCGGCGCGTTGGGCGGGGCTGCCGCGTTGTACCTGTTGGCGGCCAAGCCATCCATCGAGCCCAGCCGTGTCCCGCAGGATGGCGACGGCAAGGGTGGCTGGAGTCGGCGCGGGTTCCTCACCACCGCCGCCGTCACGGCGGGGGCGGCCGTCGGCATCGGCGTTCTCGGCCGGTTCCTCGGCGGGCAGCAGGGGCAGAGCGCCGTCGCCTCCCGCAACAACCTCGCATTGCCCGCACCCGTCTCACCCGCCCCGTCGGTGCCCGCGGGCGCACGGCTGAGGGTTCCCGGCATCAGCCCGTTCATCACGCCGAACCGCGACTTCTACCGCGTCGACACCGCCCTGGTCGTCCCCAAGGTCGACGCCGACACCTGGCGGCTACGTATCCACGGCAAGGGCGTCACCCGCTCCCGCACCTACACCCTCAGCGAACTTCTCAACCGCCCTCTGATCGAACGGGACATCACGCTGACCTGCGTGTCGAACGAAATCGGCGGCCCCTATACGGGCAACGCGCGTTGGCTCGGCATCCCGCTCGGCGAGCTGCTGGCCGAGTGCGGGGTGAAGCCGCCGTCGACGGGCGGCCCCGCCGATCAGCTCGTGGCGCGGTCCGTGGACGGCATGACGCTGGGCTCACCGCTCGAGGACGTGATGGACGGCCGGGACGCGATGCTCGCGGTCGGCATGAACGGCGAGCCGCTGCCCTTCGACCACGGCTTCCCGGTCCGCATGCTCGTCCCCGGCCTGTACGGCTACGTCTCCGCCTGCAAGTGGATCGAGTCGATCGAGCTCACCACCTTCGACGCCTACGACCCGTACTGGGTGAAGCGGAGGTGGGCGCGGCGGGCGCCGGTCAAGACCCAGTCCCGCATCGACACCCCCAAGCCGTTCGCCCGTCCCGCTGTCGGCACCGTCACGGTCGCAGGGGTCGCCTGGGCCCAGCACCGCGGCATCAGCCGCGTCCAGATCCGCATCGACGACGGGCCCTGGCAGGACGCCGACCTCGCCGCGCAGGACACCACCGACACCTGGCGCCAGTGGTCCTACCGCTGGCAGGCCACACCCGGCGGACACCACCTCACCGTCCGCGCCACCGACGGCACCGGACAGGTCCAGACCGAACAGCGCACCCGGACCGTCCCGGACGGGGCCAGCGGCCGGCACGGCGTGTTCGTCACCGTCACCTGAACCACCGCACCGGCCCTGTCGGCGCCGGTCGGACAGCACCACCCCGACGCAATCCCGAACCAAGTGAAGAACCGTCAAGGAGCAACAGACATGAACACTCTGCGTATCCGCCGTAGCGCGATCGCCGTGACCGCCGCGGTCTTCCTCCCCTTCTCGCTCGCAGCCTGCTCGGACTCCGGCAGCGACACCAAGGCCATGGCCCCCACGTCGGATCCCGCCGCCTCCCGGGAGGGCGCGACAGCCATGGACGAGCCCTTCGGCCCGGCCTGTGCGGGCGTGCCGAAGGAGGGCGCGGGCTCCTTCGACGGCATGGCCAAGGACCCCGTCGCGACCGCCGCGTCGAACAACCCGGCCCTGTCCACCCTGGTTGCCGCCGTGAAGCAGGCCGGACTCGTCGACACCCTCAACAACGCCGAGGACATCACGGTCTTCGCGCCGACCAACGACGCCTTCGCCAAGATCCCGAAGGCCGACCTGGACAAGGTCCTCGCCGACAAGGCCATGCTCACCGAGATCCTCACGTACCACGTCGTCGGCCAGCGGCTCACCCCGAAGCAGCTGGAGAACGGCTCCTTCGAGACCCTCCAGAAGGGCATGATCACCACCAAGGGCTCCGGCGAGAACTACACCGTCAACGACACCTCCAAGGTCGTCTGCGGCAACGTCAAGACCGCCAACGCCAATGTCTACATCGTCGACACAGTCCTCATGCCCAAGTAGTCGGCACGGAAGCCTCATGCCCGAGTAGTCGGCCCGGAGGCTGCGAGAAGCCCGGTCTCCCCGGCGAAAGCCGCGGAGACCGGGCGTCATCGTCGGGGGTGGGGCCACGGCGCCCAGGCGCACGGTGTGCCCGCGTATCCGCCCACTGGCGGTTCGCCATCCGTCGAGGCAGGACGGTCAGTGGCCGGATGCCGGGGCCGTGCTGGCGCGCACGATGAGGTGGGGTTCGACGCAGCGTGGTTCGGGCAGTGCGCCGGGTGCCTCGATCTGGCGGAGCAGGTGGGTGACCGCGAGGGCGCCCATGTGCTGGAAGGGCTGGGCGATGGTGGTGAGGGAGGGGGAGCAGTACTCGGCGAGCTCGATGTCGTCGAATCCGACGACGGAGATGTCGTCCGGGACGCGTCGTCCGGTTTCGTGCAGGGCTCGGATCACGCCGAACGCCATCTCGTCGCTGGCGACGAAGATGGCGGTGACGTCGGGGATCCGGGCGAGGACGAGTCCGTTGCGGTACCCGGAGGCGGGTGACCAGTCGCCCTCCAGCGGGGGTGGCACCGGGCGGTCCGCGGCTTCGAGGGCGGCCTGCCAGCCGTCGCGACGCTGTGCCGATTCGAGCCATTCGGCGGGGCCGGCGATGTGCCAGACCGTCTCGTGGCCGAGGTCGAGCAGGTGCTGGGTGGCGATGCGGGCGGCCTCGGCCTGATCGAGGGCGAGCACCTCGGTGGTGTCGGTGCGCGATCCGTCGATGGTGACGGTGGGGGTGGATCGGGTGAGCTGCTCGATTCGGCTGCTGGTGTGGATCAGGGGCACCGACAGGATGACCCCTTCCACGTCCTGGTCGGCGAGCCGGGACAGTGCGTTCTCGATGGCGGAGGTGTCCAGCGAGGTGGTGGTGGCGGTGCTGACCGCGTAGCCCGCCTCACGGGCCGCGTTCTCGATGCCCGAGGTGACGGCGGCCCGGGAGTAGAAGCTCGTCTGGAGGGTCACGACGCCGATGGTGCGGCTGCGGCCGGAGGAGAGCATCCGGGCGGCGTTGTTGCGCCGGTAGCCGAGTTGGTCGACTGCGGCCAGCACCTTCGCGCGGGTCTTCTCCTGCACGTTGGGGTGCCCGGCCAGCGCCCGCGAGACGGTCTGTGCGGACACGCCGGCGACTCGCGCGACGTCCGCCATGCCCGGTGGACGCGTGCCGGTGGTGGTGTCACCGCGCTTCCCCATGAGGTCCCTTCCTCGTGATCAACCCCTGTCGATGATATCGCCGACATCGCCGCTCACGTGCAGTTTCCTGCGGAAAGTTGCCGACCGATCGCAACTATTGGCATCGATAACATTCTCTGCCATAGTTTCGGCCACCGACACCCGTCGGACGCATCGTGCGATCGGTGCTCGGTCGCCGGGATGGCGGCCCCGTGCAGGACGTCCCCGTTGCCTGCCACGGCACTCAGGAGGAGCTGTGAAGCCTAGATTCGTCCGTTTTGCTGGAGCGGTGGGTGCTCTCACCCTTGCCCTCGCGGCTACCGGATGCTCGGGATCGGGTTCGGCGTCGGGCTCCGGCTCCGACCCGGACGCGACTGGTAAGGCATCGATAACATTCTGGGGATGGGCCCCTGGTTACGAGGACGCCGTGAAGGCGTTCAACGCCGGCCACCCGGACATCAAGGTCACGTACCAGACGGTGCAGCCCGGCGCGAAGGGCGGCTACCAGAAGATGCTGAACGCCGTGAAGGCCGGCAACGCCCCCTGTCTGGCGCAGGTGGGGTACGAGACCATGCCCAGCTTCGCCGCCCAGGGCGCCCTCGAGGATGTGGCAGAACACGCCGCCTCCTCCAAGCGCGACTACCAGCCCGCCGCCTGGAACGCCGTGAGCCTCGGCAGCGCCGTCTACGGAGCACCGGTCGACACCGGCCCGATGGCCCTCTTCTACAACAAGAAGCTCTTCGACTCCCTCGGCCTCAAGCCCCCCACCACCTGGGCCGAGTACCACGAGGCCGGCAAGAAGATCCACGCCTCCGACCCCAAGCGGTTCCTCTCCTCGCCCTACCTCGACTACGACTACGCCGGCCTCGCTTGGCAGGCCGGCGCCGACTGGTTCGGCGTCGACAACGACGCGTGGAAGGTCAGCATGGCCTCCGCGGAGAACAAGAAGGTCGCCGACTACTGGCAGGGCCTGGTCGAGGACGGTCTGATCAGCAGCGCCCCCATGTACGACCAGGCCTGGTACACCGGCCTGGGCAACGGCGACATCGCCACGGTCGTCGGAGCGGTCTGGCAGGCGGGCGTCATCAAGGGCGGCGCCAAGCAGTCAGCCGGGCAGTGGGCCGTCGCCCCCATGCCGCAGTGGGAGAAGGGCGACAAGAAGGTCGGCAACGCCGGCGGATCCGCCACCGCCGTCCTCAAGGGCTGCAAGAACACGGCGGCGGCCTGGGAGTTCGCCCACTGGCTGAGCACCGACAAGGACGCTTTCGGCAAGCTGATCGAGAAGGCGTCGCTCTACCCGGCCGCCGGCGACCTCCTCTACCTGCCGCAGCTGAAGGCCGACCCCTACTTCGGCGGGCAGCAGATCTACGAGGTCTTCGCCACCGCCACGCCCGACGTCGACCCCGAGTGGACCTGGGGCCCGCTGATGCCCAGCACGGTCGCGGACCTGAACGACGGCCTGGGCAAGGCATGGACCGGCAAGGGCACCATCGCCCAGGCCCTGAGCCACGCGCAGGACACCACCCTGACCGAGATGCGCAAGCAGGGCCTGGCCACCGCCCCGTAGAGCAGGCCCGCCGGGCGGGTGCCCCCTGCCCCCCCCGGCGGGCGCCGCCCAGTCAGGTATACACAAATGAAGCTGCCGACGGAGTAAATTGTGTTGATATCGGGGGTGGCCGGGTGATTAAAAA
>NZ_JBHJQI010000072.1:0-5455 GCF_042262805.1 Streptomyces sp. NPDC056361 | reverse complement strand
TTTATATTAGACGGGGGAACAACCGCCCTGGCCCTGTCCCCCGCCCTGTACACCACCGTCACCTATATGCCCACGCTGGGCGTGGCCACCGCCCGTTACAGCCGGCCCGCGGGGGGGGGGCCCCCGGCCCCGCCGGGGGGTCGCCGCCCCCGCCCGCCCCCTCGTCGCCGGGAATCCCGCCACCACTCCGGCGACGCCCCAGTGAGGAACGCCCCGTGACCCATGCCTCCGCCGCGCACCGCGCCCCCGCACGGCGCCCGGCAGCCACCGCCGCGCCCCGCCGGACGCGTGAGACGACGCCCCTCGGACGCCCCAGGCGGCTCGGCCCGCTGCTCTTCTGCGCCCCGTTCGTCGTCCTGTTCGTCGCCATGTACATCGCGCCGATCCTGTACGCGGCCCACAGCAGCCTCTTCACCATCCGCCGCTCCGGCCTGGGCCTGACCGCGCCCACGGAGGTCTTCGCTCCCCTGGACAACTACACGCGGGCCTTGCACGACGGCTCGTTCCTGGCCTCGCTCGGCCGCGTCGCCCTCTTCGGATGCGTACAGGTGCCGCTCATGCTGGGCCTCGCCCTGGTGCTGGCCCTGCTCATCGACTCCAAGTCCGCGCGGGGCAGGGGCTTCTTCCGCCTGACGAGCTTCGTCCCCTACGCGATCCCCGGTGTCAGTGCCGCACTCGTGTGGTCGTTCATGTACTCCTCGACGTCCAGCCCGCTCAACCGGCTGCTCGAACCGTTCGCCGTCACCATCCCCTTCTTCGACGAAGACGTCGTGCTGTGGTCCGTGGCCAACATCGTCACGTGGAGCTGGGCCGGCTACAACATGATCATCATCTACGCGGCCCTCCAGTCCATCCCCGCCGAAGTGCTGGAAGCCGCCAAGATGGACGGGGCCTCCGCCCTGCGGATCGCGTGGAGCGTCAAGATCCCCGCCGTGCGGGGTGCGCTGGTGCTGACCACGGTGTTCTCGATCATCGGGTCGGCCCAGCTGTACAACGAGCCGGCCGTCCTGCAGCCGGTCTCGGGCGGATCGATCTCTTCCGCGTTCACCCCGCTGATGTCGGCACAGAGCGCGGTCGCGGCCGGCAACTACCCCTACGCCGCGGCCCAGTCGGTCCTGCTCGCCATCGCCGTGGGCGCGGTGTCGCTCACCTTCTTCAAGCTGACCCGCCGAGGAGACCAGGCATGACCACGGTGATCCCCACCCCCACCGCCCGGATCCGACCGCGGCGCGAGACCAGTCCCGCCAGCCGCGTCACCGTGCTCGCCCTGCTGGGTCTGTCCGCCGTCTACTTCCTCTTCCCTCTGTGGTGGCTGCTGGTCTCGGCGACCAAACCCTTCGGAGAGCAGTTCGGCGGCAGCGGGCTGTGGTTCGACGGCTTCGGCCTGTTCGACAACATCGCCCGGCTCAGCAGCCAGGACGGCGGCATCTTCTGGCGCTGGATGCTCAACAGCGTCGTGTACTGCGGCGCGGGAGCGCTGATCGGCACCGCCCTGTCCGCCCTCACCGGATACGCGCTCGCCAAGTACGACTTCCCCGGCCGCGGTCTGCTGTTCTCACTGGTCCTGGCAGCCGTCCTGCTGCCCAAGGTGCTGTTCACGCTCCCGCTCTACCTGATGTTCTCGGGCGTCCACCTGATCGACAGCCCCCTCGCCGTCCTGCTGCCGAGCGTCGTCAGCCCCTTCGGCGTCTACCTCGCAAGGGTCTTCGCCGAACAGAGCGTGCCCGACGAGGTCCTCGAAGCCGGCCGCCTCGACGGCGCGGGGGAGTTCCGCGTCTTCCGCACCATCGCGGTGCGGATGATGCTGCCCGCCCTGGTCACGATCTTCCTCTTCCAGTTCGTGGAGATCTGGAACAACTACCTCCTGCCCGCCATGGTCCTGGGCGACGACCGGCTGCAACCCGTCACGGTCGGCCTCGTCGGCTGGAACGCCAGCCACGTCGCCGTGCCCCCGCCCCTCGTCGTCATCGGTTCGCTGGTGTCCATCGCGCCGCTCCTGATCGCCTTCCTCTCGCTCCAGCGGTTCTGGCGCGCGGGCATGACCGCCGGAGCAGTCAAATGACGACTCTGTTCGACCCCACCGCCACCCGACCCGAAGTCCCCGCCCCCGCGTCGGCGCAGGCGCCGACACGTCCTGCTCTGACCTGGACCGACGGAGCGTTCATGCGCTCCGGACAGCCGCACCGGATCCTGTCCGGCTCCCTGCACTACTTCCGCGTCCACCCCGCGCAGTGGGCCGACCGCCTCCAGCGCCTCGCCGCGCTGGGACTCAACACCGTCGACACCTACGTGCCGTGGAACTTCCATGAGCGCCGCCGCGGCGACATCCGCTTCGACGGGTGGCGCGACCTGCCGGAGTTCCTCCGACTCGCACGGGAAACCGGTCTGGACGTCATCGCCCGCCCGGGCCCGTACATCTGTGCCGAGTGGGACAACGGAGGGCTGCCCGCCTGGCTGACCGGCCGACCCGGCATGCGCCCCAGAAGCAGCCACCGGGACTTCGTCAACGAGGTGGGCCGCTGGTTCGACGTCCTGATCCCGATCATCGCCGCCGGTCAGAGCACACACGGCGGGCCCGTCGTCGCCGTCCAGGTCGAGAACGAGTACGGCAGCTACGGCGACGACCACGTCTACCTGCACTGGCTGCGCGACGCCCTGGTCTCACGCGGAATCACCGAGCTGCTGTTCACCGCCGACGGGCCGACACCGCTCATGCTCGACGGCGGAACCATCCCCGGCGAACTGGCGGCCGCGACCTTCGGATCACGCCCCGATCAGGCAGCCGCGATACTGCGCTCGCGCCGCTCCGGCGAACCCTTCCTGTGCGCCGAGTTCTGGAACGGCTGGTTCGATCACTGGGGTGAGCGGCACCACGTACGTTCCCCGCAGAGCGCCGCCGCCGACGTGGAAGGCATCCTCGAGCAAGGCGGCTCGGTCAGTCTCTACATGGCTCACGGCGGCACCAACTTCGGACTGTGGGCAGGCGCCAACCACGACGGAACACGCCTCCAGCCCACCATCACGAGCTACGACTCCGACGCTCCCATAGCGGAACACGGGGCACTCACACCGAAGTTCCACGCCCTGCGCGACAAGCTCACCCCGTACAGCTCCCGTCCCGTACCCGCCCCGCCGACCGACCCGCCACTGCTCGAACCGACGACTCTGGGCATACGGCGCGGGGCCGGACTGCTGGAAGCCCTCGGCTCGGTCTCGACGCCCCTGCACTGCGGCAGCCCGCTGAGTTTCGAGGAACTGGGACAGGCCTCCGGCCTCGTGCTCTACACCGCGCACCCCCGCATCCCGCCCGGGACCCACGAGGTGACGGTCACCGGACTCCACGACCGCGCCCAGGTCTTCGCCGACGGCACCCTGGTCACCGTCCTGGACCAGCCCACCTCGACTTTCACCCTCACCGGAACGGGTGCCGCGGTCCGGCTCGAACTGCTCGTGGAGAACCAGGGCCGCATCAACTACGGCCCACTGCTCGGACAGCGCAAAGGCATCCTCGGCGGCGTCCGCGTAGAGCGCCGCCTCATCCACGGATGGTCCATGCGCCCCCTGCCCCTGGACGAGTGGACCGCCGACGACCTCACACGCGCCGCTGCGGCCGAACCCGCCGACGACCGCGGCATCGCCACGGCACAGCTGCACGTCGAGGAACCGGCCGACACCTTCCTTGCCCTGCCCGGGTTCGGAAAGGGCTTCGTCTGGGTCAACGACACCCTGCTCGGCCGCTACTGGAACATCGGCCCCCAGACGACGCTGTACGTCCCCCGGCCCCTGCTGCGGCGGGGAACCAACCTCCTGACGATCCTCGAACTCGACCACTTCGGCGAGCACGTCGAACTCCTCGACGAGCCCCACCTCGGGCCGTGCGAAGAGTTCGTCGAAACCTTCGACTGACCCCGTACTGCACCGCACGGCACCGTACTGCGCCGCACCGAAGCGAACCGAATGGCACTGCACTGCACCGCACCGCACCGAAGGGAAAGCGAAACCGATGACCACTTCTCACGACTCCTCTTACTCCTCGCAGACCGCGCGCGAGATCGCCACCCAACCCGACTGCTGGCGCAAGGCGGCCGCCTCCGCCGCCGACCACTGCGACGCCCTCCCCAAGCACGGTGAACGCGTCGCGGTAGTGGGCTGCGGAACCTCGTACTACATGGCCCTGGCCTACGCCGAGCTGCGGGAGCAGGCCGGTCACGGCGAGACGGACGCCTTCGCCGCCTCCCTTTTTCCCGCCGACCGCCACTACGACCGCGTCGTGGCGCTCACCCGGTCCGGCACGACCACGGAAGTCGTCACCCTCCTGACCCGGATACGGGGCCGGGCCCGTGTCACGGCCCTCACGGCGGACGGCACCACCCCCGTGGCAGATGTCTCCGACAGCGTCATCGTGCTCGACTACGCCGACGAGGAGTCGGTGGTGCAGACCCGGTTCGCGACCACCGCACTGGCTCTCCTTCGGGCCCATCTGGAGCACCTGGGCCCCCTTCCCGAGGGCGTGCGAACGATCGCGCAGGCCGCCGACGACGTGGAGCGAGCCATCGCCGCGCCTCTGCCCGGGGACATGCTCGCGGCGGAGCAGATCACCTTCCTCGGCGTCGGCTGGGCCTACGGACTCGCGCTGGAGGCCGGCCTGAAGCTGCGCGAGGCGGCCGGGGCCTGGACCGAGGCGTATCCGGCGATGGAGTACCGTCACGGGCCCATCAGCATCACCGCGCCCGGCCGCGGCGCCTGGGTCTTCGGTCCGGCCCCGCACGGCCTGGGCGACGACGTGGCCCGTACCGGCGGAGCCTACGTCGCCGAGTCGGGCGGGGCGCCGGGCGATCTGGATCCGCTGGCCGATCTCGTCCGCGCGCAGCGCCTGGCCGTGCACATGGCCGGCGCGCGGGGGCTTGACCCGGACCGGCCGCGGGCCCTGACCCGCTCGGTGGTTCTGCCCGGCGCACATGACTGAGCACGACGACAGCGGCGCGTGCGTGCTCGCCCTGGACGTCGGCGGTACGTCGATGAAGGGCGCGGTCCTGGATCACACCATGCGGCCGCTGGAGATCTTGCGGGTGTGAGCGCAGCGGGTATGCCACCGTCCTCAACGGGCGAGGGCCGCACATCGGCCCGCCCTCCTGGAACGCGTTCACCCGCCGGTTCACCGAACTGGCCGGTGAGGCGGAGGCCGTGGTCCTCGCGGGCAGCCTCCCGCCGGGCCTGGTCACCGGTAGCTCCGACCTCGCAGACGCTTCAGCCCCACTCCGGGCACGCGGAGCCCGGACGGTCGTCGCCTCCGACGGCCCGAACGGCTGCACGTCCTCACCGGGGAAGCACACCACCACTCCGTCCCGCCCATCCGGCTCCGAGGCGACCCGACCGGCGCGGGCGACGCGTGCGTCGCCGCTCGCGGGGCAGGGCGCCCGGACGGCTGCCCTTGGCCGGACATCCTGCGTGATGC
>NZ_JBHJQI010000071.1:0-43957 GCF_042262805.1 Streptomyces sp. NPDC056361 | reverse complement strand
CGGCCCGGGCGGAGCCGCGGGGCGCCTCGGCGGCGTCGTGGGACGAGGTCACGCGGAGTCACCCTCGCGCATCGGGACGCGGACGCCCTTTTCGGCGGCGACGCGCTCGGCGATGTCGTAGCCGGCGTCGACGTGGCGGATGACGCCCATGCCGGGGTCGTTGGTGAGGACGCGGCGGATCTTCTCGCCGGCGAGCTTGGTGCCGTCGGCGACCGAGACCTGGCCGGCGTGGATGGAGCGGCCCATGCCGACGCCGCCGCCGTGGTGGATGGAGACCCAGGAGGCGCCGGAGGCGACGTTGACCATGGCGTTGAGCAGCGGCCAGTCGGCGATGGCGTCGGAGCCGTCGAGCATGGCCTCGGTCTCCCGGTACGGGGAGGCGACGGAGCCGCAGTCGAGGTGGTCGCGGCCGATCGCGAGGGGGGCGGCGAGGGTGCCGTTGCCGACCATGTCGTTGAACATGTCGCCGGCCTTGTCGCGCTCGCCCTGGCCGAGCCAGCAGATGCGGGCGGGGAGGCCCTGGAAGTGGACGCGCTCGCCGGCCATCTTGATCCAGCGGTGGAGGGACTCGTTCTCCGGGAAGAGGTCGAGGATCGCCTTGTCCGTCTTGTGGATGTCCGAGGCCTCGCCGGAGAGGGCGGCCCAGCGGAACGGGCCCTTGCCCTCGCAGAACAGCGGGCGGATGTAGGCGGGGACGAAGCCGGGGAAGGCGAAGGCGCGGTCGTAGCCCGCGAGCTGGGCCTCGCCGCGGATCGAGTTGCCGTAGTCGAAGACCTCGGCGCCGGCGTCCATGAAGCCGACCATGGCCTCGACGTGCTTGGCCATCGACTCGCGGGAGCGCTGGGTGAAGCCGGCCGGGTCCTTCGCCGCCGCGTCGGCCATGTCGTCGAAGGCGACGCCGATCGGGAGGTAGGAGAGCGGGTCGTGGGCGGACGTCTGGTCCGTCACGATGTCGATCGGGGCGCCCTCGGCGAGCATCTGCGGGAGCAGCTCGGCGGCGTTGCCGAGGAGGCCGATGGAGAGCGGGCGGCGGGCGTCGCGGGCCTCGGTGGCCAGCTGGAGGGCGTGGGCCAGGTTGTCGGCCTTGACGTCCAGGTAGCGGTGCTCGATGCGGCGCTCGATGGCGCGCGGGTCGACGTCGATGCAGATGGCGACGCCGTCGTTCATCGTCACGGCGAGGGGCTGGGCGCCGCCCATGCCGCCGAGGCCGGCGGTGAGGGTGATGGTGCCGGCCAGGGTGCCGCCGAACTTCTTCGCGGCGACGGCGGCGAAGGTCTCGTAGGTGCCCTGGAGGATGCCCTGGGTGCCGATGTAGATCCAGGAGCCGGCGGTCATCTGGCCGTACATGGTGAGGCCGAGGTGCTCCAGGCGGCGGAACTCCTCCCAGTTGGCCCAGTCGCCGACCAGGTTGGAGTTGGCGAGGAGGACGCGGGGGGCCCACTCGTGGGTCTGCATGACGCCGACGGGGCGGCCGGACTGGACGAGCATGGTCTCGTCCTGCTTCAGCGTGCGCAGGGTGCGGACCATGGCGTCGAAGGAGCGCCAGTCGCGGGCGGCCTTGCCGGTGCCGCCGTAGACGACGAGCTTGTCGGGGTGCTCGGCGACCTCGGGGTCGAGGTTGTTCTGGAGCATCCGGAGGGCGGCTTCCTGCTGCCATCCCAGGGCGCTCAGTTCCGTACCGCGGGCTGCTCGTACGGGGCGGGGTCCTGACATGGGGGTGCCTCCTCGGAATGTCGTTCAGATATTCACATCCTGACTTGCTGAATAGTTGTAGTCAACAGGGCCGCCCTCACCCGTACCGGTGAAGCGAGGGGGGAGGATGGGCCGCATGGCCTCCTACCGCCGAGATCTCGCCGTCCGAGCCTCCGTCGACCAAGGACTCCTCTCCCCCGCCGCACCGGTCGTCGCCCTCCTCGACACCGCCGGCATCCGCGCCTCCGCCGCCGCCCTGACCAGCGCTTTCGCCGCCGTCACCGACGCCCACGTCCTGCACGCCTTCGCCGTGAAGGCCACCCCGCTCGTGCCCGTCCTGCGCCTGCTGCACGCGGCGGGCCTCGGCGTCGAGGTCGCCAGCCCCGGCGAGCTCGCCCTCGCCCGCGCCGCCGGGATCCCGCCCGGCCACACCGTGCTCGACTCGCCCGCCAAGACCCCGGCCGAGCTCCGCCAGGCCCTCGCGCTCGGGATCGCCGTCAACGCCGACAACCTCCAGGAACTGGCCAGGATCGACGCCCTCATGGCCTCCGCGCCCACCGCCTCGCCCGTCGGACTCCGGGTGAACCCGCAGGTCGGAGCCGGTTCCATCGGCGCACTCTCGACCGCGACCGCCACCTCCAAGTTCGGCGTGGCGCTCCGCGACGAGGGCGCCCGCAAGGCCGTCGTCCAGGCCTTCCTCGAACGGCCCTGGCTGACCCGGCTGCACACCCACACCGGCTCCCAGGGCATCCCGCTCGCCCTGATGGCGGAAGGCGTCGGCGAGGCGTACGCGCTGGCCGAGGAGATCAACCGCACGGCCGGCCGGCAGCAGGTCGACACCCTCGACATCGGCGGCGGCCTGCCGGTCGACTTCGCCTCCGACGAGGAGACGCCGACGTACGCGGAGTACGCCCGGCTGCTCGCCGACACCGCCCCCGGGCTCTTCGACGGCCGCTACCGCCTCGTCACCGAGTTCGGCCGCTCCCTGCTCGCCAAGCACGGCACGATCCTCGCCCGGGTCGAGTACACGAAGACCTCCGGCGGCCGCCCCATCGCCGTCACCCACGCGGGCGTACAGCTCGCCACCCGGACGGTCTACGCCCCCGACTCCTGGCCGCTGCGCGTCCTCCCGTACGACTCCGAGGGCCGCCCCCGCACCGGCGAGGTCACCGTCCAGGACGTGGCGGGCCCCGCCTGCTTCGCCGGGGACCTGCTCGCCACCGGGCGCGCGCTGCCGCTGCTGCACCCCGGCGACATCGTGGCCGTCCCGGACACCGGCGCGTACTACTTCGCCCACCACTACGCGTACAACAGCCTGCCCAGACCCGGGATCCACGGCTTCACGGTGGCCGACGACGGGGCGGTGGCGTTCACGACCGTACGGGCGCCCCAGACGCTCGACGAGATCGTCGCCGAGGCGGGCGGGGCGCGGGCGGACGCGCTCGTCCGGTAGCGGGAGCCCGGCGGCCCGGTTTCGATGAGGACATGACTGCTTCGGGTACGGACACCACCTCCGTCGTCGTCGAGCGCCGGGTCGCCGCCTCCCCCGGACGGGTCTGGGAGGCGATCACCGACCTGCGGGACATGCCCCGGGTCCTCTCCGGCGTCGAACGGGTGGAGGTGCTCACCGAGGGCGTCTTCGGCATCGGCACGCGCTGGCGCGAGACGCGGCGGATGCTGGGCAAGGAGGCCACCGAGGTGATGACCGTGACCGAGTGCGAGGCACCCGAGCGGTACGTCACGGTGGCCGACTCGCACGGCATGCACTACGTCTCCGAGCTCCGCCTGACGTCCGACGGCAGCGGCGGCACCACCCTGCGGATGGCCTTCTCGTCCCGGCCCGCCGAGGGACGCAGGCCGGGACTCGTCGCCCGGCTGCTCGCCCGGTTCGGCGCGAAGGCGGTCGCCAAGGCGCTGGCGAAGGACCTGTCCGACATCGCGAACGCCGTCGAGTCGCGGATCTGACGCACGCGCGAGATCAATTTCCGTCAGACACAGGCATGTTCCGATGGAAAATGCCAGAACGCCTCCCCCGGGCCGGAACGTTCAGTAGCGTCACCGTCACTGCCGCACGTTCGCACGCCGCATCGGGAGGGGAATCCGCGTGCCCGGAATCGACGAGTGCCTTATGGAGGCCATGGCCCTGCCAGGCGCTCGCGGAGCCTCCCTGGTCGACTGGACCAGCGGGCTCGCCCTCGGGACGGCGGGTGATTCACCGACCGGCGACCACGAGGCCACGGCCGCCGAGACCGCCGAACTCGCCCGAGCGGCCGCCGAGTTCGACTCATTCACCACGGCTGACCACGACGCCGCCGACCCGGCGGCCTACGAGGGCCCGCCCGTCGAGGACCTGATCGTCAGCACCCGCGCCGGCTACCACGTCCTGCGGTTCGTCGAGACCTCCTTCGACAGCAGCGTCTTCCTCCACCTCTGGCTCGACCGCCACACCGGCAACCTCGCCCTCGCCCGCCTCCGGCTGCGCGACCTCGCCGAGAGGCTGGTCCTCGGATGAGCGCGGTCGCCACCCCCGTCTCCCCCATGCTCGTCCGGCTCGCCGCCGAGAAGGCCACCGGCGCCCTGCTCCGCGACCACGGCACGCTCTACCTCGTCGACGGCCGGGTCGTCCACGCCGAGAGCCCCGCCGCCCCCGGCCTCGACGTCCTCCTGACCACCGGCGGCCGGCTCCCCCGCGAGGGCTGGGACGAGGCCGTCGACCGGGCCGGGGCCCACCGGGCCGTCGGGCGCTTCCTCGTCGACAGCGGCCGGCTCCACGACGGCGAGCTGGAGATATGCCACCTCGGCGCCGTCTTCGACGCGGCCTTCTTCGCCCTCTCCCCCACCAGCGGACCCACCCGCTTCCGGTACGGGGTCGGACACTGGTTCGGCACCGTGCGACCCGTCTCCGCCGAGGCCGTCGAGCGCGAGACCGTCCGCCGCCGCGAACTCCTCGATGCCGTCTGGCCGTACGCCTCCGTCGACACCGCCCCGGTCGTGCCGCGCCCCGCCGTCCCCGGCCAGAGCGTCGGGGTCCGGCAGCGGGCCCTGCTCGCCGCCGCCGACGGCGTGCGGACACCGGCGGAACTGGCGCGGCTCCTCGGCCGCCCCGCCTTCCACACCCTCCTCGACGTACGGCGGCTCGCCGCCGCCGGGCTCGTCAGGACCCCCCTCGAACCCGACTCCGTACCGCCGGCGCCGGCGCCCTTACCGGCCCCGCAGGTCACGGATCCCGACATCGCCCTGCTGCGCCGGCTCCGTGACGCCCTGGAGGCACACCTGTGATGAGGCGTGCCCTGCGCCTGCGCGCCGAAAGGAAACAGCTCATGACCGCAGAAGCCGAGGTCCTCGGCGAGCTCAGACGGCTGCGGGCCCGGCTGCCCCAGCTGACGGGCGCGCTCGCGGCCAGCGCCGACGGACTCGTCCTGGCCCACGACACGGTGGACGGCGAGGCCGAGAGCGTGGCGGCACTGACGGCGGCGGCGCTCGGCGTCGGCATGCGGCTGACCGACTCCACCGGCCAGGGCCGCTTCCGCGAGCTGCTCGTCCGCGGCGATGCCGGCTACGTGGCCACGTACGCGGCCGGCGGCGCCGCCGTCCTGACCCTGCTCGCCGAACCCCGGATCAACGTCGGGCGGCTCCACCTGGAGGCCCGGAGGTCCAGCGCCCGGATAGGGGAGCTCGTCGACGGCGCACTGGAACGCAAAGACCTGAACTGACCCGTCCGCACAGCACTCTCGAAAAGGAAGAACGACACCATGGCGAACACCGAGACCTCCCTCAAGGAAGCCGCTTCCATCGACGGCGCGATCGGCGCGGCCCTCGTCGACTACACCAGCGGCATGGCCCTCGGCACGATCGGCGGCGGCAAGGAGCTCGACCTGAACGTGGCCGCCGCGGCCAACACCGACGTCGTCCGGGCCAAGGTCCGCGCGATGGAGCTCCTGGGGCTCAACGAGGACATCGAGGACATCCTCATCACCCTCAACACCCAGTACCACCTGATCCGGCTGCTCAAGGGCCGCGGCACCAACGGCCTCTTCCTCTACCTGGCCCTCGACAAGAGCCGCGCGAACCTCGCGATGGCCCGCCACCAGCTGAAGAAGGTCGAGAACGAACTGGAGGTCTGAGCCGGACCTCCTCGGGCCCGGCCCCCGGGCCTACTCGACGAACAGGCCCCGCGCCGCCGCCTTCGCGTCGAACTCCTCCAGGCGCGCCTGCGCGTCCGGGAGCTCGTCCGCCATGGCCTCCAGGAGGACCCGGCCGAGCAGCATCGGCGCGCAGGCGGTGTCGAAGGCGAGGCCGGTGCCGACGGCGGCCGGGATGAGCAGGTCACTGTGGGCGGCGACGGGCGCGAAGGCGGACTCGGCGACGGTCACGACCGCCAGCCCGGCCGTCCTGGCGTACTCCAGGGCCTCGACGACCTCCCGGGGGTGCCGGGGCAGCGCGAAGCACAGCAGGGCCGTGGCCCCGGCCCGTACGGCCGCGTCGATGCGGTCCGTGAGCATCGAGCCGCCCTCGTCGAGGAGGCGGACGTCGGGGTGCACCTTGGCGGCGAAGTACGCGAAGCCGCGCGCCTGCGAGGAGGCGGCCCGCAGCCCGAGCACGGGCAGCGGGCGGGAGCCCGCGAGCAGCCGGCCGGCGCGCTCGACGGGCGCGGGGTCGGCGAGCAGCCCGGCGAGGTGCTTGAGGTTCTCGATCTCCGCGAACACGGCCTGCTGGTACTCGTTGCCCTGCTCGCCGTCGGCGCCGTCCGGCTCGGGGGGCGCGACCTCCCGCAGGTGGCGGCGGAGCGCCGGATAGCCGTCGAAGCCGAGGGCGACCGCGAACCGGGTGACGGAGGGCTGGCTGACCCCGGCGAGCTCCGCGAGCTCGACACTGGACAGGAACGGCACGTCACCGGCGCGCCGCACCATGCAGTGGGCGATCCGCCGCTGCGTGGGCGTCAGCCGGTGCCCCTCGAAGAGCGCCTGCAGCCGACCGGCCGGGCTGTCGCTCATGCCGCCCCCTCATCTATTCACCCGCCAATAACTCTGCATAAGGATATGCAGTCGGGTGAAGCGAGGGGAAGGAGTGGCGCGGGGACCGCCGCACCCCCAAGAAGGGGGGCGGGACGACGGCGGTCCCCGCGAGGGACACGGGCCCGGGTCAGGACCGGTCTCCGCGTCCGCGGCGTCCGTGGAGACCCGGGAGCCGCTCCGGAAGTCCTTGACGCCGACGACCACCAATGTGCCGGACGCGTGTTAAGCAGGCGCTGCGGGTACGTGACACGCTCGTACCGGTTGTACGAAGAACCTGTTTCACGTACCCGCTTCGCGCCGTCCGCGAACTACTTCGCGCCACCGTTGGCCAGGAAGGCCAGCAGGTCCTGGCGGCTGACGACACCGGTCGGCTTGCCCTCGACCAGCACGATCGCCGCGTCGGCGACGTCGCCCAGGACGGACATCAGGTCCGCGACCGGCTCACCGGAGCCGACCTGCGGCAGCGGCGCGCTCATGTGGCGCTCCAGCGGGTCCTCCAGGGAGGCGCGCTGGGTGAAGAGGGCGTCGAGCAGCTCGCGCTCGACCACGGAGCCGACGACCTCGGCGGCCATGACGTCGGGGTGGCCGGCGCCCGGCTTCACGATCGGCATCTGGGAGACGCCGTACTCGCGCAGCACCTCGATGGCCTGGCCGACGGTCTCGTCCGGGTGCATGTGGACGAGGGAGGGCATGACGCCCTCCTTGTGCCGCAGGACGTCGGCGACGGTGGCGGAGGAGGTGTCCTCCAGGAAGCCGTGGCCGGCCATCCACTCGTCGCTGAAGATCTTGGACATGTAGCCGCGGCCGGAGTCCGGCAGCAGGACGACCACGACGTCGTCGGGGCCGAGCTCCTTGGCGACCTCCAGCGCGGCGACGACCGCCATGCCGCAGGAACCGCCGACGAGGAGGCCCTCCTCCTTGGCGAGGCGGCGGGTCATCTGGAACGAGTCCTTGTCGGACACCGCGACGATCCGGTCCGTGACGTTGCGGTCGTACGCGGTCGGCCAGAAGTCCTCGCCGACGCCCTCGACCAGGTACGGGCGGCCCGAGCCGCCGGAGTAGACGGAACCCTCCGGGTCGGCGCCGATGACCTTGACGGCCCCGCCGCTGGCCTCCTTGAGGTAGTTGCCGGTGCCGGAGATCGTGCCGCCGGTGCCGACGCCCGCCACGAAGTGGGTGATCTTCCCCTCCGTCTGCTCCCACAGCTCGGGACCGGTGGTCTCGTAGTGGGAACGCGGGTTGTTCGGGTTGGAGTACTGGTCGGGCTTCCACGCACCGGGGGTCTCACGGACGAGCCGGTCCGACACGTTGTAGTACGAGTCCGGGTGCTCCGGGTCGACGGCGGTGGGGCAGACGACGACCTCGGCCCCGTACGCCCGCAGCACGTTGATCTTGTCCAGCGACACCTTGTCGGGGCAGACGAAGATGCACTTGTAGCCCTTCTGCTGGGCCACGATCGCCAGGCCGACGCCGGTGTTGCCGGACGTGGGCTCGACGATGGTGCCGCCGGGCTTGAGCTCGCCGCTCTGCTCTGCCGCCTCGATCATCCGCACGGCGATCCGGTCCTTGACCGAGCCGCCGGGGTTGAAGTACTCGACCTTGGCCAGGACGGTCGCCTGAATGCCCGCTGTGACGTTGTTGAGCTTCACCAGCGGGGTGTTGCCGACGAGGCTGATCATCGAGTCGTGGAATTGCACCGTAATCTCCGGGGTCTCCGTAATGGTGTGGCCAGCGTATGCGTAGTCGGAGCGGGTTACGGGGCACTTAGACCCTGAACGGCTTGAAGGAGGTGATGGCCCATGTCGAGGGCGAGGGTGGCGCGGCGCATCGCGGCGGGTGCCGCGTACGGCGGCGGGAGCATCGGACTGCTCGGGGTGGCCGCG
Source organism: Streptomyces sp. NPDC056361 (assembly GCF_042262805.1). Taxonomy (NCBI): domain Bacteria; kingdom Bacillati; phylum Actinomycetota; class Actinomycetes; order Kitasatosporales; family Streptomycetaceae; genus Streptomyces; species Streptomyces sp. NPDC056361. The sequence continues at coordinate 35,367 of NZ_JBHJQI010000071.1, read as the reverse complement.
GTGGGGGTCCTGCTGGCCGAGATGCAGCTCGCCAAGCGGACCGTGGGGGGCGGAGCGGCACCGCTGCCCCCCGGGGCGGACGGCCTCTACGGCCGCGCCTTCGGCACGGACGACCCCCTGCGGCTCGCCCTTCTGGGTGATTCCACGGCCGCGGGACAAGGAGTGCGCCGCTCGGGTCAGACCCCCGGCGCGCTGCTCGCCTCCGGGCTCGCGGCGGTGGCGGAGCGGCCGGTCGTCCTGCGGAACGTCGCGCTCTCGGGAGCGCGCTCGGACGACCTGGAGCGCCAGGTGTCCCTGCTGCTCGCGCAGCCGCTCGGCCCGCCGGACGTCTGCGTCATCATGATCGGCGCCAACGACGTCACCCACCGCCTGCCGCCCACCCAGTCGGTCCGGCTCCTCGCGGCGGCGGTCCGGCGGCTGCGCACGGCAGGCGCGGAGGTCGTCGTCGGGACCTGCCCCGACCTCGGCACCATCGAGCCCGTCTACCAGCCGCTCCGCTGGCTGGCCCGGCGGGCCTCCCGGCAGCTCGCGGCCGCGCAGACGATCGTCGTCGTCGAGCAGGGCGGCCGGACGGTGTCGCTGGGCGACCTCCTCGGGCCCGAGTTCGCGGCGAACCCCCGCGAGATGTTCGGCGTGGACAACTTCCACCCCTCGGCCGAGGGGTACGCCACCGCCGCGATGGCCATCCTCCCCACGCTCTGCGCCGTCCTCGGCGTGTGGCCCGAGGCGGACCGCCTCGAACCGGCCCGCCGCGAGAACCTGCTTCCCGTCGCCAAGGCGGCCGCCGAGGCCGTCCGGGAAGCGGGCACCGAGGTCACCGGCGCCCGTGCGCCCTGGGCCCTCCTCAAACACCGGCGCCGCCGGCGCCTCCCCCTCCCCACCGAACCCGACCCCACCCCCGAACAAGCCCAAACCTGACCCCCCTGCTGCGAGCCCTCGCCCCACCGGGACGGCACCCCGCCCGTTGCGGGCAATCGTTGCGCTGGGGCGGTGCCCACCCTCGCCGCTCCCGCCACCCCCGCGCGGGGGTGGCGGGGGCCGGGGCGCGGGTTGGGCGGGGGTGGGTGTGGGGGCGTAGGCTGAGCGGGCGCTTAGAAAAGAGGTCGGGGTCACACCGCCTGGGCGGTGACCCGTGCGGTACGTACGGGTAACTTCCCTTTCTGTCCGCCCACTCCGCACCCTCATGGAGCCGTGATGCCCGAAGCCGTGATCGTCTCGACCGCCCGTTCGCCCATCGGCCGGGCCTTCAAGGGCTCGCTGAAGGACCTGCGCCCGGACGACCTGACCGCGACCATCGTCCAGGCCGCCCTGGCGAAGGTGCCGGAGCTGGACCCGCGCGACATCGACGACCTGATGCTGGGCTGCGGTCTGCCCGGCGGCGAGCAGGGCAACAACCTGGGCCGGATCGTGTCCGTGCGGATGGGCATGGACCACCTGCCGGGCTGCACGATCACCCGCTACTGCTCCTCCTCGCTGCAGACCTCCCGGATGGCGCTGCACGCGATCAAGGCGGGCGAGGGCGACGTCTTCATCTCGGCCGGCGTCGAGATGGTGTCCCGCTTCGTGAAGGGCAACTCGGACTCGCTGCCGGACACGCACAACCCGTACTTCGCCGACGCCGAGGCCCGTACCGCCGAGGTCGCCGCCTCCGAGGGCTCCACCTGGCACGACCCGCGCGAGGACGGCATCGTCCCGGACGCGTACATCGCGATGGGTCAGACCGCCGAGAACCTGGCCCGCCTGAAGGGCATCAGCCGCCGGGAGATGGACGAGTTCGGCGTGCGGTCGCAGAACCTCGCCGAGCAGGCCATCAAGAACGGCTTCTGGGAGCGCGAGATCACCCCGGTGACGCTGCCGGACGGCACGGTCGTGTCGACGGACGACGGCCCGCGCGCCGGCGTCACGCTGGAGGGCGTGGAGGGCCTGAAGCCGGTCTTCCGCCCCGACGGCCTGGTCACGGCCGCCAACTGCTGCCCGCTGAACGACGGCGCCGCCGCCCTGGTGATCATGTCGGACACGAAGGCCGCCGAGCTGGGTCTGACGCCGCTGGCGCGGATCGTCTCCACCGGCGTCTCCGGCCTCTCCCCCGAGATCATGGGCCTGGGCCCGGTCGAGGCGTCGAAGCAGGCCCTCAAGCGCGCCGGCCTGACCGTCGGCGACATCGACCTGGCCGAGATCAACGAGGCCTTCGCCGCCCAGGTCATCCCGTCCTACCAGGACCTGGGCCTGGACCTGGACAAGGTGAACGTCAACGGTGGCGCCATCGCCGTCGGCCACCCCTTCGGCATGACGGGCGCCCGCATCACCGGCACCCTGATCAACAGCCTCCAGTTCCACGACAAGCAGTTCGGCCTGGAGACCATGTGCGTCGGCGGTGGCCAGGGCATGGCGATGGTCATCGAGCGCCTGAGCTGACCCGGGCCGGCCGGGCCGCACCGGGCCCGGCCGCACCGGGCGGCGCGCCCCCGCGCGCTCTCCACGGGCCGAGCGGGTCAACCGCGCCGCGTCCGAGCCGTGACCGAATCTCCCCCAGGATGTGACCTACATCCCGGGGGAGTTTGTTTTCCCAGGTCAGAGGGGTTTCGGGACTAAACGCCTGGCAGAAATACCTGTCCAATTCGTGACGTAATGCACTGACAGCGCGCCCCACCCCAGGACAAGCTGATGTAGGAAGTCGGGGGATCGACTCGGAATCGGGAGTACGTCAGTGAGCGCCATGTCTCTTGCCCTGCTGCTGACCACGGCCGCTGCCACGGCCGTGGGCGCTGCTGCCCTGCACGCCGTCCACGGTCTCCGCAAGGAGGTCACCGCCCTCCGGGGCGAGCTGGCCGCCGGCCACGGCGGCACCGTGCCCGCCGCACGCACCGCCGCACCCGTCGCCGAGATACGGGCCGCGGTCGCGGAGGCGCTGGCCGAGGAGCGCGAGCGCGAGCTCGCCGAGGCGCGGGCCTTCTGGGCCGCGCAGGAGGCCAGGGACGCGGCCGACGCCCCGTCCCTGCTGGGCGGCTTCGGCGGCCCGGCGGACGACGGCGCCTTCTTCGTGCCGCGCCAGGCCGACTTCGCGGGCCTGGAGGCGATGGCCCTGGAGGCCATGGAGGCGGAGGCGGCCGCGCTCGACGGCCCCGACGCGCTGGACGAGTACCCCGAGGACTCGGCGGAGCTGGCCGCGGCCCGCCGCCGGCACCCCTCGCACCCGGACTTCGTGCCGGTGCAGACTCCGGTCGTCACGGACCACGAGCGGACGGTGGCCCGCCTGGAGGAGCTCGCCGACACCCGCACGGCGCTCACCGACGTGCGCCCCGGCCCGCTCGGCACCCTGGACGTCTACGTCTTCGCGGACGGCACCACGCTCTGCATGACCCCCGGCCACCGGGAGACGGCGGAGCTCCTGGCGGAGGCCCTGCGCTCCGGCCGGACGCCGGTCCTGCTCGGCGGCTCGGGCGTCTCGGGCGCCTTCGCCCTCACCTTCTCGTACGGCGACACCGACGAGGAGAACGTCTACATCCTCGCGGACCGCGTCATCGCCTCGCTGTAGCCGCTCCCGAGGGCCGCACGCCCGGCGCCGCCGACGGCCGGCACCGCTAGATCCCCGCGCGCTCCGTCGCCTTCCGTACGAGTTCCACGGCCTCGTCCAGTTCCCCTTCGGGGGAGCCGGCCGGGGCCGTTCGCATGATCTCCGCGAGGTCGTGGCCGGCGACGGCGAGTTGGTCGGCGACGGTGAAGACGCCGGCGTCGGGAATGATCCGGGGCTCCCGTCCGGGCTCCTCGGCGCGCTGGGCGCGCACGGACAACTCCCTGGCCAGGGCCAGTCCCTCGGCGGCCGCACCGCGCTGGAGGCGGCTCTGCGGGGCGGCCCGCAGCCGGTCGGCGAAGCGTTCGACGGCGGCGGTCAGTTCACTCGTATCGCGCACCCCGCGACCCTACGCGCCGCCCCGGGCCCCTTGCCAACGGGCGCGGCCTTGGGCACGGTGACGGTGAGAGCACGAGGAGCACACGGTACGACGCGTCCGGAGGCGCCGATGTCCCAGACTTTCTCCGCAGAGACCCACCGCAACATGCTGGCCCGCATCCCGCGCCGCACCGGTCGTGAGATCGCCGACTGGATGCGCACGGTCGAGGAGGGTCCGTCCCTCCTCCGCTTCGAGGAGCGGGTGAACTGGCTCCGCGGGGCGCACGACCTCGCGTACGGCCACGCCAAGGCGATCCTTCACGAGTACGACCTGCGGCGGGCGGCGCGCAGACTGCTCTGAGTCGCGCGCCGCGCGCCGCACCGACCGGTCGCCCCCCGTCACTTGACGTGCCGGCCGAGGAAGTCGCGGACGAGTCCGGCGATCTCCTCGCCGTGCGTCTCCAGGGCGAAGTGCCCGGCGTCCAGGAGGTGGATCTCGGCGTCGGGCAGGTCGCGGGCGAAGGCCTCGGCGCCGGCCGGTCCGAAGATCTCGTCGCCGCGCCCCCAGGCCGCGAGCAGCGGCGGCCGGTGGGTGCGGAAGTACTCCTGGAAGGCCGGGTAGCCGTCCAGGTTGAACTGGTAGTCCCAGAACAGCTGGAGCTGGATCTCCTTGTTGCCGGGCCGGTCGAGGCCGGCCTGGTCGAGGGTCCAGGTCTCGGGGGCGATCCGGTCGAGCCGGTCGGCGGGCACGCCGTGGGTGTACTGCCAGCGGGTGGCCTCGGCGGTCAGCAGCTCGCGCACCCCGGCCTCGTTCGCCGCGCGGTCCTCCGCGTGGGCGAAGAGGACGTCCCAGAAGGGCGTGAAGCCCTCCAGGTAGGCGTTGCCGCTCTGGCTGACGATCGCGGTGACGCGCTCGGGGTGCCGGGAGGCGATCCGCAGGCCGATGGGGGCCCCGTAGTCCTGGATGTAGAGCGCGAACCGTTCCACGCCCAGCCGGTCGAGGAGTCCGAGGGTGATCTCGGTGAGCTTCTCGAAGCTGTAGGCGAAGTCCTCGACGGCCGGTGCGGCGGAGGCGCCGAAGCCGATGTGGTCGGGGGCGATCAGGTGGTACGAGTCGGCGAGTTCGGCGATCAGCCCGCGGTACATGTGGGAGCTGGACGGGAAGCCGTGCAGCAGGACGAGGGTGGGGGCGGCCGGGTCGCCGGCCTCCCGGTAGAAGACGTCGAGCCCGTCGACGGTGACGGTGCGGGTGCGCTGGGCGAAGGCGGACATGGCTGACTCCCCGTTTCCGGTTTCCGACCGGGAGAACGGTCGTTCTCCCGATGCCCTGTAGACTACGAGAACGTTGGTTCTCCATGCAAGGGGTGGTCGGAAATGGATGCGGAAACCGCCGAGCTGAAGCTGCTCGAGACCGCGGAGCGGCTCTTCGACGAGCGGGGGGTGCAGTCCGTCGGCATGGACGCCATCCGCACCGCGTCCGGGGTCTCGCTCAAGCGGCTCTACCAGGTCTTCCCCTCCAAGGAGCTGCTGGTCGAGGCGGTCCTGCGGCGCCGCGACGAGGCCGTGCGGGCCGCCCTGACCGCCCACGGCGCGCGGACCGCCGACGGGCCCCGGGAGCGGGCGCTCGCGGTCTTCGACTGGCTGGCCGGCTGGTTCGCCGAGCCCGGGTTCCGCGGCTGCGCGTTCATCAACACCTTCGGGGAGCTGGGCGGGGTCGCCCCGGCGGTCACCGCCATCGCCCGCGACCACAAGGAGGCCCTGCGGGCCTACTTCGCCGAGCAGACCGACGCCCTCGGCGCCCCGCCCGTCCTCGCCGACCAGCTGGCCCTGCTCGCCAACGGCGCCATGGCCGTCGCGGGCATCACCGGCTCCCCCGAGCCCGCCGCCCAGGCGAAGGCCGCCGCCCGCGTCCTCCTCGACGCGGCACGGCCCTCCTGAGGCACGCAGAAGGGCCCGGCCCTCCTGAGGCACGCAGAAGGGCCCGCCCGGCGTGAAGCCGGACGGGCCCTTCCCCCGAGTCAGGGGGTGCGTCAGTCGTCGCCCTGCAGGATCGACAGCAGACGCAGCATCTCCAGGTAGATCCACACCAGGGTCATGGTGAGACCGAAGGCGGCCAGCCAGGCCTCCTCGCGCGGCGCGCCGTAGGTCACGCCGTCCTCGACCTGCTTGAAGTCGAGGGCGAGGAAGCAGGCACCGAGGATGATGCCGACGATGCCGAAGACGATGCCGAGGCCACCGCTGCGGAAGCCGAGGCCGTCGCCGCCCGCGAAGACCGCGAACAGCAGGTTGGCCACCATGAGCAGCATGAAGCCCATCGCGGCGGCCATCACGAAGCCGTAGAACCGGCGGTTGACCCGGATCCAGCCCAGCTTGTAGGCGATGAGCACACCGGCGAAGACCGCCATCGTGCCCAGGACCGCCTGGATGACCACGCCGTCCGCGATGTACGTCGAGACGGCGGCCGAGATCACGCCGAGGAAGACGCCCTCGAAGGCCGCGTAGCCCAGGATCAGCGCGGGAGACGGCTTGCGCTTGAAGGACTGCACGAGCGACAGGACGAGCGCGACCAGGGCCGCGCCGATCGCGATGCCGTACGACTTGCCGAGGTTCGCCGGGTCGACCGGCAGCAGCAGCCAGGACAGGACGGCGGTGAGCACGACCGTGCCGAGCGTCATGGCCGTACGGCTCACGACGTCGTCGATCGTCATCACGTTGCCGCGCGCCTGCTGCGGGACCCCGAGCTGGGTGTCCTGCGGCGCGTACGGGTTGGTCGCGTACGGGTTCGCCGCGCCCTCGGCGTAGGGGTTTCCGGTGGCGTACGGGTTGGTTCCTACGGCGGGGCCCCCGGCCTGCGGCTGCTGGCCGTAGCCCGCGGTGCCGTTGTCGCGGCTGAACCCCCGTCGCGAGAAGACCGGGTTGCTGCTCCTCATCTCACTCCTCCATGGCAGACCGCACGGCGCGGCCTTGCGTCAAGAGTAATGCGTAGGCAAAAGAAACTCCCTAGTGCTCGGGGAGGATCTTTTTCCGCCAGTCGTCGATCTCCTTCGGCCTCGACGGGCCGGGGTGGCGCCGCCGGGCCGCAGGCACTCGCCTGGGGCCCGGTGGTGCCCGGAACCGGACTCGAACCGGTACGGCCCGAAGGCCAGCGAGGTTTAAGCTCGCCGTGTCTGCGTTCCACCATCCGGGCGTACGCGGGAAGCTCCGCGTTGGCACAGGAGCCTATCGGGACGCTTCCCCCGTTCAGCGGAACATCGTCCCGATGTTGTCTTATTTTATTGACGTCTGAGGGTGCGTCAGTGCAGGTGAGGGGCTTTTAGCCGAACTGTGACGGGGGTCGCAGGCGCAAAGCCGCACCCTTTGGAATGACGAAAAGTCATCGCACTTCTGTCACCTCGGCGCAGAGGCGCCCCTCGGGGACACCGTCATACCTCAGGAGGACGGAGCGGCCCTCCGGTCAGACTCGAGGCGGCCCCGAGAACGGGCACGTGGGCGGACGCCCCGGGCCATAACGCTCGACACGATGGAGGGGTTCCCGAAACAACCCCGCAGTGACAGGAGTCCCCCGTGACCACCTCCCCCACCGTGTCCCGCGCCACCGCGGTGGCCGCCCGCGCCACGGACCTCTCGAAGGTCTACGGCCACGGCGAGACCCAGGTGGTCGCGCTCGACCATGTCACCGTCGACTTCCGACAGGGCGAGTTCACCGCGATCATGGGCCCCTCGGGCTCCGGCAAGTCGACGCTGATGCACTGCGTCGCCGGCCTGGACTCCTTCTCCTCCGGCTCGGTCCGGATCGGCGAGACGGAGCTGTCCACCCTGAAGGACAAGCAGCTCACCCAGCTGCGCCGGGACAAGATCGGCTTCATCTTCCAGGCCTTCAACCTGCTGCCGACGCTGACGGCCCTGGAGAACATCACGCTGCCGATGGACATCGCGGGCCGCAAGGCCGACAAGCAGTGGGTCCAGCAGGTCATCGACATGCTCGGCCTCTCCGCCCGGCTCAGCCACCGGCCGAGCGAGCTCTCCGGCGGCCAGCAGCAGCGCGTGGCCGTGGCCCGCGCCCTCGCCTCCCGCCCCGAGATCATCTTCGGCGACGAGCCGACCGGAAACCTGGACTCCCGCTCCGGCGCCGAGGTCCTCGGCTTCCTCCGCAACTCCGTCCGCGAGCTGGGCCAGACCGTCGTCATGGTCACCCACGACGCCACGGCCGCCTCCTACGCGGACCGCGTGATCTTCCTCGCGGACGGCCGGATCGTCGACGAGATGCTCCGCCCGACGGCGGACGGCGTGCTCGACCGCATGAAGGCCTTCGACGCCAAGGGCCGTACGAGCTGAGCCGGCGGCACCGCCGCACCCCGCCCGCCGCCCTCCCTCCCTTTCCTCCAGGACACACCCATGTTCCGTACCGCCCTGCGCAACGTCCTCGCGCACAAGGCGCGGCTGCTGATGACCGTCCTCGCCGTGATGCTCGGCGTGGCCTTCGTCTCCGGCACCCTCGTCTTCACCGACACCCTCTCCCAGGCCTTCCGCAACCAGTCGGCGAAGAGCTACGACGACGTCGCCGTGGCCGTCGACATGTACCCGAGCCCCGAAGAGGCCCGGAAGGCCCCCGGCCTCTCCCAGCAGGACGTCGACAAGGTCGCGAAGCTCGACGGGGTCGCCTCCGTCGCCCCCCGCGTCGACGGCTTCGCCGGCGTGCCCGACAAGAACGGCAAGCTGATCGGCAGCGGCTGGTCGAACAAGGGCACCAACTTCGCCCCCGGCAAGGACGGCAAGGACCGCGCGTACGCCTTCACCACCGGCAACGGCCCCGCCGACGCCGGCCAGGTCGCGCTCGACAAGGACACCGCCGACAAGGGCGGCTACAAGGTCGGCGACACCGTCCGCGTCGCCACCAACGGCCCGGTGAAGGAGTACACCCTCTCCGGCGTCTTCACCACCGAGGACGGCGCCGTCAACGCCGGCGGCAGCCTGGTCGTCTTCGACACCGCCGTCGCCCAGAAGCTCTACCTGAAGCCGGGCTTCTTCCAGAGCCTGACCGTCACCGCCGCCCCCGGCGCGGACGACGCCAAGCTCCTCGACGAGGTCCTGAAGGTCGTCCCGAAGGCGGCCTCCGCGCAGACCGGCCAGGCCCTCGCCGACGAGCAGGCCAAGCAGATCGAGTCCGGCCTCGGCGCGCTCAACCAGGTCCTCCTGGGCTTCGCGGGCATCGCGCTCTTCGTCGGGATCTTCCTGATCTCCAACACCTTCACCATGCTGGTCGCCCAGCGCACCAAGGAACTGGCCCTGATGCGCGCGGTCGGCGCCTCGCGCAAGCAGATCACCCGCTCCGTCCTCGCCGAGGCCGGTCTGGTCGGCCTGGTCGCCTCCGCCGTCGGCTACGTCCTCGGCATCGGCCTGGCCGTCACCCTCCGCTCGGCCATGAGCGCCTTCGACATGAAGGTCCCGGCCGGCGACCTGGTCCTCGGCGCCACCCCGGCCGTCAGCGCCTTCGCCGTCGGCGTCCTGATCACGATGCTCGCCGCCTGGCTGCCCGGCCGCCGCGCCGCGAAGATCCCGCCGGTCGCCGCCATGAGCAGCGTCCACGCCACCGCCAGCACCAAGTCGCTCGTCGTCCGGAACTCCATCGGCGCCGTGCTCACCGCGCTCGGCGTGGTACTGATCATGCTCGGCGCGAACCAGGGCGGCGACGACGGCCGCATGTACATCGCGGGCGGCGCGTTCCTCACCCTCATCGGCGTGATCGTGCTGATCCCGATGCTGTCCCGGCCCGTGATCGCCCTGATCCGCCCGCTGTTCGTGAGCGTCTTCGGGGTCTCCGGCAAGCTCGCCGGCCTCAACGCGGTCCGCAACCCGCGCCGCACCGGCGCCACCGCCTCCGCGCTCGCCATCGGCCTGACCCTCGTCACCGGCCTCTCGGTGCTCGGCGCCACGGTCGGCTCGGCCCTCGACAAGGTCACGACCGACCAGATCAAGGCCGACTACATGGTCTCCATGGCCAGCGGCAACTCGCTGAGCCCGGAGGCGCTGGCCGCCCTGGAGAAGGCCCCGGGCGTCACCGCGGTCTCCCCGCAGCAGGCGGGCGCCTTCGACCTGAAGGGCTCGTACGTCTCGGTCTCCGGCGTCGCCCCCGGCGACATCGAGAAGGTCCTCAAGCTGGACGTCGTGAACGGCTCGCTGTCGTCCCTCGGCGGGAACACCATCGCGATCGACGCCAAGGTCGCCGCGAAGCGCGGCCTGAAGGTCGGCGACACCGTCCCGGTCGAGTACCTCGACAAGCAGAAGGGCAAGCTGACCGTCGGCGCGGTCTACGAGGCCAACGAGTTCGTCTCGCCGGTCCTCGCCGACCACAAGCTGGTCACCGCGCACGAGGAACAGACCGAGATCCGCGAGATCTACGTCTCGACGGACGGCGGCGCGAGCGCGGCCAACGAGCGGGCCCTGTCCAAGGCCATGGGCGACAACCCGGCCATCCAGGTCATGGACCACAAGGAGATCCGCGACACCTTCGGCGGCCCGATCAACATGCTGCTGAACATCATGTACGGCCTGCTCGGCATGGCTCTGATCATCGCCGTCCTCGGTGTCGTGAACACCCTCGCGATGTCCGTCTTCGAGCGCCAGCAGGAGATCGGCATGCTGCGGGCGATCGGTCTCGACCGGCGCCGCGTGAAGCGGATGGTCCGTCTGGAGGCCGTGGTCATCTCGGTGTTCGGCGCGGTCGTCGGCATCGGCCTCGGCTCGTTCCTCGGCTGGGCGCTCGGCGAGACCTTCAAGAACAGCCTGCCGGGCTACGCCCTGGTCCTGCCCTGGGACCGGATCGGCCTCTTCCTGGTCCTGGCGGCCCTGGTCGGCGTCCTCGCCTCCCTGTGGCCGGCCCGCAGCGCGGCGAAGCTGAACATGCTCTCCGCCATCAAGGCCGAGTAGCCGCGAGCGCGGCGAAGGGCCGGTCTCCCCACCCGGGGAGGCCGGCCCTTCGCGTGTGTACGGGGGTCAGGCCCGCTCGTCCCAGACGCGCGGCCGCAGCGCCGTGCCGCTCTTCCCCGACACCGGGGTCTTCACGGCGAGGAACTGGTTCACGCCGATCCTGTTGCGTTCGAAGGAGACGGCCGAGGCCGCCATGTAGAGCCGCCAGATGCGGGCCCGGCCGGGCGAGGTGAGCCGGACCGCGCGGTCCCAGTCGCGCTCCAGGTTGGCCACCCAGCGGCGCAGCGTGAGCGCGTAGTGCTCGCGGATCGCCTCGACGTCCCGGACCTCGAAGCCGGCGTCCTCCAGGGCGGACAGGGTGCGGCCCATGGGGGCGAGCTCGCCGTCGGGGAAGACGTACGCGTCGATGAAGGGGTCGACCTCGTAGGCCGTCTCGTCGGGTTCGGGGCGGCGGGAGATCTGGTGGTTCAGGAGCCGCCCGCCGGGCTTGAGGAGCCCGTACAGCGTGTCGGCGTACTCCCGGTACCGCTCGGCGCCGACGTGCTCGGCCATGCCGATCGAGGAGATCGCGTCGTACGGGCCGTCGGGGACGTCCCGGTAGTCCTGGACGCGGATCTCGACGCGGTCGGTGAGGCCCTCCTCGGCGATCCGCTTGCGGGCGTAGGCGGCCTGTTCCCGGGAGAGGGTGACGCCGACGACCCGGGCGCCGTACGCGCGGGCGGCGTGCAGGGCCATGGAGCCCCAGCCGCAGCCCACGTCGAGGAGCCGGTCGCCCTCCTTGAGGTTCAGCTTGCGGGCGATGAGGTCCAGCTTGTCGTGCTGGGCGTCCTCCAGGGTACCGTCCTCGGTCCAGTAGGCGCACGAGTAGACCATCGACGGGCCGAGGACCAGTGCGTAGAAGTCGTTGCCCACGTCGTAGTGGTGACTGATCGCCTGCTTGTCCCGGCGCTTGCTGTGCCGGCTGCCGCTGCGGCCGCGCACCTCCTCGGCCGGCGGCTTCGGCGGCGGCAGGGGCCCGGCGAGCCGCAGCAGGGCGCGGGCGGCGGCGCGGAGCCGGGGATCGCGTACGGAGTCGAGGAGGCCCCTGGTCTCCTCCGGGCGCTCCCACAGGAGGCCCGAGAGCCGGTCCAGGGCGCCGTACAGGTCGCCCTCGACGTCCAGCTCGCCGGCCACCCAGGCGCGGGCCAGGCCCAGTTCGCCGGGCTTCCAGATCATCCTCCGCAGCGCGCGGCGGTCGCGGACGATCAGGACGGGGCCGCCGGCGGGACCGGCTTCGCTGCCGTCCCAGGCTCGCAGTCGGACCGGGAGCGGTCCTCCGAGGAGTTCCTCGGCGAGGGTCGTCAGCCGCGACGCGGCGTCGGCCATGGTGCACACCTCCGTGATCTCGTGCCCCAGAAATGCTCGTCACCAAGGGAACACCGTCCGTAGGCGTTTGCAGTCCCACCACAGCGCAACAAGTCGGCAAAACACGCGAAGGGCCGTCCGCACCACGGATGGCGGACGGCCCTTTTACGGCCTTGCGTGTACTGCCTGTACTGCCTGTGTTGCCTGTACTGCGGGTACTGCGGGTACTGCGGTCCTACTAGGCCTTGGCCTTCTCCTGGGCCGGGGCGGCCGGCGCGGGAGCGGGCTTGGCGGCCTCGTAGAACTCCTCGCGCGGCGTCTCCATGGCGCCGAGCGAGACGACCTCGCGCTTGAGGAACATCGCCAGGGTCCAGTCGGCGAAGACGCGGATCTTGCGGTTCCAGGTCGGCATCGCCATGCCGTGGTAGCCACGGTGCATGTACCAGGCGAGACGGCCCTTGAGCTTGATCTTCACCTTGCCCATGACGATCATGGCGACGCCCTTGTGCAGACCGAGTCCGGCCACCGCGCCCTTGTTGGCGTGGCTGTACTCCTTCTGCGGGAAGCCGCGCATGCCGGCCACCACGTTGTCGCCGAGGACCTTGGCCTGGCGCAGGGCGTGCTGGGCGTTCGGCGGGCACCAGGCGTTCGGGTTGCCCGCCTTGCGGCCGACCATGTCCGGGACCTGGGCGTTGTCGCCCGCGGCCCAGGCGTAGTCGAGGCCGTTGATCTGGAGCTTCTCGTTGCAGTCCACGTGGCCGCGGGGGCCGAGCGGCAGACCGAAGCGGGAGAGCGCCGGGTTCGGCTTCACACCGGCGGTCCACACGATCGTGTTGGAGTCGACCTCGAGGCCGTTCTTCAGCACGACGTGGCCGTCGACGCAGGAGTCCATGGAGGTCTCGAGGTAGATCTCGATCCCGCGGGACTCCAGGTGCTCCTTGCCGTACTGGCCGAGCTTGGGGCCCACCTCGGGGAGGATCTTGTCGGCCGCGTCGACCAGGACGAAGCGCATGTCCTCGCGCGACACGTTCTGGTAGTACTTCGCGGCGTCGCGGGCCATGTCCTCGACCTCGCCGATCGTCTCGGCGCCGGCGAAGCCACCGCCGACGAAGACGAAGGTCAGCGCCTTGCGGCGGACCTCCTCGTCGGTGGTCGAGTCGGCCTTGTCGAGCTGCTCGAGGACGTGGTTGCGCAGGCCGATGGCCTCCTCGATGCCCTTCATGCCGATGCCCTGCTCGGCGAGGCCGGGGATCGGGAAGGTGCGGGAGACCGCGCCCATGGCGATGACCAGGAAGTCGAACGGCAGCTCGTACGCCTCGCCGACGAGCGGCGCGATCGTGGCGACCTTGCGGTCCTGGTCGATGGTGGTGACCCGGCCGGTGAGCACCTCGGCTCCGCGGACGACGCGTCGCAACGGGACGACGACGTGACGCGGCGAGATGCTGCCGGCGGCGGCTTCGGGGAGGAAGGGCTGGTAGGTCATGTACGACCGCGGGTCGACGACCGTGACGGTCGCTTCCGCATAGCGCATCTTCTTGAGGATGCGCCGAGCTGCGTACAGGCCTACGTACCCGCCGCCTACTACGAGGATCCTGGGACGCTCCGTGGTGCTCATGGGATCGAGTATCCACCCCTCCTGAGGGGGGTGCTCGTGCGCCCCTTCACAAGGTCCGGGGACACCTCTGCTACACTCCGCCGCCCACGTGATCCATGTCATGGTGCTGCAAAGGAACCGAGGTGCAAGGGCGAACGTTGTTCACCCCTTGTGAACTGGCCTGGAGAGCGCCCGTTAACGCTGAACCGCCGCATGCGTTCACACGATGGAAACAGCGAGCGAAGTAGCCCCCGCGCCTGCGAAAGGGCCCTGAGGCACCCCTCGAAGGGGCTAAAGACCCCCCTTGAGCCCTCCTCGGGCGCCACCAGGACCCTTTTCCTTGTGAAGAACTTCACGAACTTTCCCGACGGGATGTCGCCGGGAGGCTCGATAGGTGCCCGCTATGCCACGGATAGGGCGATCCCATCGAGGATGTCGTGCTCGCTGACGACGACCTCGCGGGCGCCGACGCGCTCGACGATCTCCCGCAGGACGAGCGTCCCGGCGATGATCACGTCGACCCGGCCGGGGTGCATGACGGGGATCGCGGCCCGCTCGTCGTGGGTGGAGGCGAGGAGCCGCTCGGTCACCTCGGCGATCTGCTCGGCGGAGATCCGGGCGTGGTGGATCTTCGCCGAGTCGTACTCGGTGTGCCCGTGCACGATCCCGGCGACCGTGGTGACCGTGCCGGCGAGCCCGACGAGGGTCTCGGCGGTGTCGATCGGCACGGTCTCGGCGGCCAGGTCGAGCGCGGCCCGCACGTCGGCGCGGATCGCGTCGACCTCCTCGGCGGTCGGCGGGTCGTGGCGGACGTGCCGCTCGGTGAGCCGGACGCAGCCGATGTCGACCGAGCGGGCGGCCTCGACCGACTTGTTGCCGATGACGAACTCGGTGGAGCCGCCCCCGAGGTCGAAGACGAGGTACTTCTCCGAGCCGTGCAGCTCGCCGGTGGCGCCGGTGAAGGAGAACGCGGCCTCCTGGTCGCCGGTGATCACCTCGGGCTCGACGCCCAGGATCCCCACGACCCCGTCCACGAACTCCTGGCGGTTCTCGGCGTCGCGCGAGGCGGAGGTGGCGACGAAGCGGAGCCGCTCGGCCCCCAGCCCCTTGATGACCTCGGCGTACTCGCGGCAGGCGGCGAAGGTGCGCTCCAGGGCCTCCGGGGCGAGCCGGCCCGTCTTGTCGACGCCCTGGCCGAGCCGGACGATCTTCATCCGCCGGTCCAGCTCGACGAGGTCGCCCGTCTCCGGGTCGACGTCGGCGACGAGCAGGCGGATGGAGTTCGTACCGCAGTCGATTCCGGCGACCCGGGTCATTCCGCCGACTCCTTGTCGTCCTCGTCGGCGCACGGGGTCACGCAGGCACCCTTGGCCCACCACTCCGGCAGCATCGCGAGGGCCTCGTCGCCGAAGGGGTTCACGCCGGGTCCGGCGGCCAGCGAGTGGCCGACGAGGACGTGCAGGCACTTGACCCGGTCCGGCATGCCGCCGGCGCTCGGGAAGCCCTCCAGGACGTCGATGGCGTCACGGCGGGCGATGTAGTCCTCGTGCGCGGCCCGGTAGGCGGCGGCGAGCTCCGGGTCGGTGGCGAGCCGGGCCTGCATCTCCTTCATGACCCCGTTGGCCTCCAGCGTGCCGATGGCCGAGGCCGCCCGGGGGCAGGTCAGGTAGTACGTCGTCGGGAACGGGGTGCCGTCGGGGAGCCGGGGCGCGGTCTCGACGACGTCCGGGTTGCCGCACGGGCAGCGGTGCGCGATGGCGCGCAGGCCGCGGGGCGGCCGGCCGAGCTGCAACTCGAAGGCGGCGATGTCCCGCTCGGTGGGCTCGGTGCGGTCGGTCTGCGGAGGGGGCGTTTCCATGTCTGCCTTGCTGTGTCGCGGAGGAGGGGTCAGGGACGGTCGGCGTGGTCGACGCCGTCCCAGAGGTTGTCGTACCAGGGGCGTTCGGCCGCCCCCTGGTCGGCGCGGGGACGCTGCTCCGCGTCGGGGTCGTTCACGGTGAAGCCGGTCTCGCCGGGCAGCACGTAGTGCAGGTGCTCGCGGGCGAGGCGGCGGACGTAGGCCGGGTCCTGGAGCCGGGCCTTCTCGTCCCTGAGTTCCTCGACCCGACGCGCGGCCTCGGCGGCCTTGCGCTCCTGCTCGGCGATCTCGCCCTGCTGGGAGACGTAGCTCCGCATCGGGTAGGCGAGCGCGACGACGAGGGAGCAGACGACGAGGGCGAGGAAGGCCGCGCGGCCGGTGAGCCGGGAGCGGCGGGCCTGACGGCGGGTCTGGGAGCGGTAGACACGGGCGGCGGTCTGCTCGCCGAGCAGCCTGATCCGGGTCGCGGTCGAGAACCGGTCCCGGTCCTTCGCGGCCATGTCGTGTCGCCTCCCCTGTTCACGCGGACGTCCCCGCACACGGTACGGGACCGAGTACGGGGACGCTTCGCTTCGCTACGCCTTTGCTCCCTGTTCAATTCTCCGGATGCAAAGTGCGGCAGCCGCCTTGCGGAGAAGCTCAGCCCTTGAAGCGCGGGAAGGCGCTGCGGCCGGCGTAGACCGCGGCGTCGTCGAGGATCTCCTCGATGCGCAGCAGCTGGTTGTACTTGGCGACGCGGTCCGAGCGGGCCGGGGCGCCGGTCTTGATCTGACCGCAGTTCACGGCGACCGCGAGGTCGGCGATGGTGACGTCCTCGGTCTCGCCGGAGCGGTGGGACATCATGCACTTGAAGCCGTTGCGCTGGGCCAGCTCGACGGCGTCGAGGGTCTCGGTCAGGGAGCCGATCTGGTTGACCTTGACCAGGAGGGCGTTCGCGGTGCCCTCCTCGATGCCGCGGGCGAGGCGCTCCGGGTTGGTGACGAAGAGGTCGTCGCCGACGATCTGGACCTTGGTGCCCAGCTTGTCGGTGAGGACCTTCCAGCCCGCCCAGTCGTCCTCGAACAGCGGGTCCTCGATGGAGACCATCGGGTACGCGGCGACGAGCTCCTCGTAGTACTCGGTCATCTCGGCGGCCGAGCGGGACTTGCCCTCGAACTCGTACTTGCCGTCCTTGTAGAACTCGGACGCGGCGACGTCGAGCGCGAGCGCGACGTCGGAGCCCGGGGTGTAGCCGGCCTCCTTGATGGCCTCGACGATGAGGTCGAGGGCGGCGCGGTTCGACTCGAGGTTCGGGGCGAAGCCGCCCTCGTCGCCGAGGCCGGTGGAGAGGCCCTTGCGCTTCAGCACGCTCTTGAGCGTGTGGTAGATCTCGGCACCCCAGCGAAGGGCCTCGGAGAAGGACTCCGCGCCGATCGGGGCGATCATGAACTCCTGGATGTCGACGTTGGAGTCGGCGTGCGACCCACCGTTGAGGATGTTCATCATCGGAACGGGCAGCAGGTGCGCGTTCGGGCCGCCGAGGTAGCGGAACAGCGGGAGGTCGCTGGCCTCGGAGGCGGCGTGCGCCACGGCGAGCGAGACGCCGAGGATGGCGTTGGCGCCGAGCGAGCCCTTGTTCTCGGTGGCGTCCAGGTCGAACATGGCCTGGTCGATCAGTCGCTGCTCGGTGGCGTCGTAGCCGACGAGCTCCGGGCCGATCTGCTCGATGACGGCGAGGACGGCCTTCTCGACACCCTTGCCCAGGTAGCGGTTGGGGTCACCGTCGCGAAGCTCGATGGCCTCGAACGCACCGGTGGAGGCGCCGGACGGAACAGCAGCACGGCCGGTGCTGCCGTCGTCGAGGCCGACCTCGACCTCGACCGTGGGGTTGCCTCGGGAGTCCAGGATTTCCCGGGCTACGACGACGTCGATGGACGGCACGAGCATCTCCTTCTGGGATGTGACGCTGGATGTGACGCAAGGTCGATGCAGGTCGCTTGGCCTTGCGACAAGAGCCTAACCGCCCCGGGGGCTCCGGCCCGCCGGGCGCCCGCACCCTGGGACGAAAAAGGACCCAAGGGCATGCACATGGGGACGAAGGGCCCCAGATCTACTGGACAGTAACTGCTCAGGGGTCCCACGTCGGGGGTCCGACAGACGGAACCCCGGCCCGGCGCGCACGGGGGGGGGAGGCGCGCCGGACCGGGGTGGTCACCGCGGGAGGGTCGTCAGGCTCACTGCAGGTGGAGCTGCTGGCCCACGTAGATGAGGTCGGCGTCGGCGACGACGTCCTTGTTCAGGTCGTAGAGCTTCTCCCAGCCGCCCTGGACGCCGTGCTCCTGGGCGATGGTGCCGAGCGTGTCGCCGGCCTCGACCCGGTACTCGCCGTCACCCTTCTTGACCGTCTTGCCGGCCGGGGTGGTGACGGTCTTGCGGGCCGTGGCCTTCTTGGCCGAGGTGACCTTCTTGACGGCCGCGGCCTTCTTCGGGGCCTGGCGCTGCTCGCTGCGCGTGGTGGGCTCGGTGGCCGTGCGCTTGGGGGCCTCGGTGGTGCCACCGGTGTACGCGGCGCTGGAGAGGCCCACGCCGCAGCTCGGCCACGCGCCCTTGCCCTGGCCCGCGAGGACCTTCTCGCCGATGGCGATCTGCTGGGACTTCGAGGCCTGGTTGGCGGTCGGGGCGTAGGCGGTGCCGCCGTACGCGGCCCAGGTGGAGGCCGAGAACTGCAGGCCGCCGTAGTAGCCGTTGCCGGTGTTGATGGACCAGTTGCCGCCGGACTCGCACTGGGCGACGCGGTCCCACTCGGAGGCCGTGGCGGCCGACGCGGTGCCCGCGGTCATCAGCGGGGCGGCGACGGCGACACCGGTGACGCCGACGAGCGTGGCGACCTGGGTGGCCTTGGAGGGACGACGGTGTTTGCCCTTGCCGGAAAACAGCATGGAGATTCTCCTCACCGACGCCTGTGAGGTGAGCTGTCGGGTTCGGGCCGGAAAGTTGCCCGGCCGCGTGTCCTAGCACGCGGCTTCACCCCAAGCCGGTCTTCGGCCGTCTGTCTCAACGGCCGGGACCGGCACTTACCTTGGGTCCCCCACTCCTGCCTTCGGCGCTGACGCGACGACTGTTCCCATCGGCCGACGGCAGGATTCGGCGTTTCGGTCGACGGGGCCCGCGGTGGCGAGCGGTTAAGACCGTAGACACAGACCCACCGGAAGTTCAAAGAGGCCGATTGCGGAAATATCGCCCTTACTTGCCCTCCGGTGGGGGGCGTTTGTGCAGGTGAGAGGTGACGGAGGCAAAGGTTACGGACAGGACACGCCAGTTGAGGCGAAGAGACCCATGTCTCACTTGCCCAGATCCGGACATACAGCCCCGAACTACCCCTCCGCCGAAACCGGATCCTTCGTCAGTTCAAGGCTCTGACCAGGCAGGATCAGGTCCGGATCGGCGCCCACCGTCTGGCGGTTGGCGTCGTAGAGGGCCGTCCAGCCTCCGGGCAGTTCGTTCGACTGCGCGATGTCGGAAAGGCTGTCGCCGGGCTGCACGGTGTACGCGCCCGAAGTGCCCTGACTGTCCGTTGCGCCCGAATTCTTCACACCGCCAGCCGACGGCGTCGCGGTGGAGTTTTCGGCGGACTTGTCCGTGGACGACGCATGCTTTCCGGATTCACCGGACTTGCCCGGCTTGTCGGTTTCCTCCGCGGCAGCCTCGCCCCGGTGCTTACCGGATCCCGGCGCGTCCGACGACGCGTCATCCCCCACCTCGCCGGGGGAAACGGGCGTACCGGGCGTAACGGACTCATCGGGCGTGCCCGGAGTCGTCGGCGCGGGGGTGACGGACCCGCCCGGGGTGACCGAGGAGTCCGGGGTCCCCGGCGTGGTGGGCGCGACGGGCGACGGGACGGCCGTGGCCGTCTTCGCCTTCCCGGCGGCCGTGGCGGAGGCCGACGGCAGGCCGTCGGTCCGGTTCGACTCGGCGACCGGCCCCGTGGGCGCCTTCGGGACGGAGGTCGGGCCCGGGTCCACCCCGGTGCCCTTGCCGTCGTTCGTCAGGCCGGCGATCGGCGCGCAGGTGGCCCACTCGGTGCTGCCCTTGGCAAGAGCCTTCTCGGCCACGGCGATCTGCTGGGCGCGGCTGGCCAGGTCGGGGCTGGGCGCGTACGCCAGACCGCCGTTGCGCTCCCAGCTGTCCTGAGTGAACTGGAGGCCGCCGTACATGCCGTTGCCGAAGTTGGCGCTCCACTGGCCGCCGGACTCGCACTCGGCGACCCGGTCCCAGGTGGAGGCGTCGGCGGCGGAGGCGGATCCCGTGGCGAGCAGCGGCAGCGCCATGGCGGATCCGGTCACACCGGCGGCGACGACGAGGGCGGGGGCCTGACGGGGGCGACGGTGTCGTCCGTTCCCGGAACGCATAGAAGCGCCTTTCGCGTGACGGCTGAAGACTGCGGTGAAGGTAGCCGTATTCGAACGCTCGTCACAAGTCGGTGGACCGGCGATCACGCGAAGATCACAGTTCTGATGAACCGTCAGTTCACTGCGGGGGTACGGAAGGGGAGAATTCCACCGGAAGCGTGCGCAAACCCCGCATGATGAGCCCTCCGCGCCAGCGCAGTTCGTCCGGGTCGACGGCAAGTCGCAGGTCCGGCAGGCGAGTCAGCAGGGTCGCCAGCGCGGTCTGGCCCTCCAGACGCGCGAGCGGCGCACCCAGGCAGTAGTGGATGCCGTGCCCGTACCCGAGGTGCTGGTTGTCCCGCCGGGTGAGGTCCAGCACGTCCGGCCCCGCGAACCGCGCCGGGTCCCGGTTCGCGGCGGCGAGCACCACGAGCACCGGGTCCCCCGCCGGGATCTCCTGCCCGCCGATGGTCAGCGCCCGCGTCGCGTACCGCCAGGTCGCCATCTCCACCGGCCCGTCGAACCGCAGCAGTTCCTCGACGCCCGTCTCCAGGAGCCCCTGCTCCCCGGCCGCGAGCGAGGCCTGGAGTCCCTCGCGCTGCCCGGGGTGGCGAAGCAGCTGGTAGACCCCGTTGCCGATGAGGTTCACGGTCGTCTCGAAACCGGCGAAGAGAATGATGAAGGCCATGGCGGCGGCCTCGTTCTCGGTGAGGTGCTCGCCGTGGTCGGAGGCCTTGATGAGCCCCGAGATGAGGTCCTCGCCGGACTCCTCGCGCTTGCGGTGGATCAGCTCCGCGAGATAGCCGCGCATCTTCTTGACCGACCGCGCGACCCCGCCGCGCGGCCCCCCGCCGTGCCGGATCATCATCCCGGCCCAGTCCCGGAAGTCGTCCTGGTCCTCCGGCGGCACGCCGAGCAGGTCGCAGATCGCGTAGATGGGCAGCGGGAAGGCGAACTCGTGGATGAGGTCGGCGCTCCCCCGCTCCGCGAACGAGTCGATGAGCCGGTCGGTCAGCTCCTGCACCCGCGGCGCGAACTCGGCGACCCGGCGCGGGGTGAAGGCCTTCGACACCAGCCGCCGCAGCCGGGTGTGGTCCGGCGGGTCGATGTTGAGCAGGTGGGTCATCAGCTCGGCCTTGCGCTCGCCCGGGATGCCCGTCTTCCCCTTCGCGTGCGGGGACTCGTCGTGGTGCGCCGGGTTCTTGGAGAGCCGCTGGTCCGCCAGCGCCTGCCGGGCGTCGGCGTACCGGGTCACGAGCCAGGCCTCGACCCCACTGGGCAGCGTCGTCCGGTGCACGGGCGCGTGCTCGCGCAGCCAGGCGTAGGCGGGGTAGGGATCGCTCGCGAACTCCCAGGTGAAGAGCTCGGGGGCGGGGGCGGGGCCGGGAGTCGTACGCACGCCACGACCGTACAGGGCGACCCCGGGAAGGCACGTTCGTGGAGAACCTGTGATCAAGGGGTACAGGTCGTGCCCTAGATTCTTGTCGGTGGACCCCCAGCTGCTCAGAGCTACGTTCGCCGTCGTCGAGAGACGCGCCGAACAAGCCGTCACCTTCTTCTACTCGCACCTGTTCTGGAACAACCCGGGTGTGCGCGAGCTGTTTCCCGAGGACATGCTCCCGCAGCGCGACCGGCTCTTCGCCGCGCTCACCCACGTGGTGACGCACCTGGAGGACCCCGGCCTCGGCCCCTACCTCGGGCAGCTGGGCCGCGACCACCGCAAGTTCCTCGCCTCCCCCGCGCTGTACGCCGCCGTCGGCGGCAGCCTGCTCGCCGCCTTCGCGCACGCGGCCGGTTCCGCCTGGACCCTGGAGGCCGAGAAGGCGTGGACCGAGGCCTACGGCCTGGTCTCCGACCTCATGCTGGCCGGCGCCGACGAGGCCGCCGCGGCCGGCGAGCCGTCCTGGTGGGACGCGGACGTCGTCCGCCACGAGCGGTACGGCGACGACCTGGCCGTCCTCACCCTCCGCCCGCGCCGGCCCCTCCCGTACCTCCCCGGCCAGTACGTCAGCGTCAGCTCGCTGCGCGTCCCCCGCGTCTGGCGCACCTACTCCCTCGCCAACGCGCCCCGCCCCGACGGCACCGTCGACCTGCACGTCAGCCGCATCACCGGCGGGGCGATGAGCACCGCGCTCGTCGAGGAGACCGGCCCGGGCGAGGTCCTGCGGCTCAGCGCCCCCGCCGGCGGCCTCACCGCCCGGACGGCGCCGGGCGGACTGCGCACCTATATATGCGCGGGTACGGGCTGGGCGCCGGTGAAGGCCCTCCTGGAGGAGGCCGCCGCGGACGAGCCGGCACTCGAAGGGCGGCTGTTCGTCGTGGCCCGCGCCAAGGAGTACCTCTACGCGCGTGCGGAGGCCGAGCTCCTGAAGGAGCGCCTCCCCGCGCTGAGCGTCACCTACATCACGGCCGCGCCCCGCCAGCGCCGCGACCAGGCGACCGAGCGGCTGCTCCAGGCCCTGCGGGCCTGCGTCCACTGGTCGGCCCACGACGTCTACCTCGCCGGCCCGCCCGCCTTCGTGACCGAGGTCTCCGAGGTCCTGGAGGAACTCGGCACCGACCCGGCGCGCACCCACCACGACACCCTGCCGCCCGTGGGCCGCTTCACCACCCGCCCCGGCACCGCCGCCGAGCGCCTCCTCGGCCCGCCGGCGCCCCTCTGGCACAACCCGGACGCCCGGGCCCCGCGCGACCACTGAACCGGGGACCGACCCCGGACCGAGCCCGCGAGACCCCGCGCTGGGGACCGACCACGGACCGCCCGCGAACCCCCGCGCCGGGGACCGACCCCGCGGCCGGGCCGCTGCGGGCCGGCCGTCAGCCCCGGTCCGCTTCCCCGCTCCCGGCGCGCGTGCGCGAGCGCCACACGGCGAACCGCGCCAGTTCCGTGGCCGCCCCCAGCGCGAGCAGCGCGAAGACGACGCGCAGCCACCCCGGGGTCCCGCCGCTCGCCGCCTCCCAGCCGAAGAACAGCGCCATCAGAGCCGTCACGCCCGGCGCCTCGGCGAAGGACGGCTTCCGCCTCCGCTGCGGCGCCGCCCCGCTCACAGCCCCTCCGCCGCCCGGATCGCCTCGCGGTACGTGCGGGCCGCCGCCCGCAGCGCGGCCTCCGGGTCCACCCCGGACGCCTCGGCCCCGGCCGCGAGGGCGAGCAGGTCGTACCCGATGCCCTCGCCCGCCGGGAGCTCCACGTCGAGACCGGCGGTCCGTACCCGGCTCGCCAGCTTCGCGGCCAGCGCGAGGCCCGGCTGGCCGAGCGGGACGCCGTCGGTGACGGACTCGCGCTGCTTCTCGATCGCCTTGGTGCGCAGCCAGTGCGCCTTGACCTCCTCGGGGGTCTCGGCGGTCTCGTCCCCGAAGACGTGCGGGTGGCGGTGGATCAGCTTCTCGACGAGCGTCGCGGCCACGTCGTCCACGGAGAACGGCTCCTCCGGGTCCTCCTCGGCGATCCGGGCGTGGAAGACGACCTGGAGGAGGACGTCCCCGAGCTCCTCGCGGAGTGCGTCCCGGTCGCCGTCCTCGATCGCCTCGACGAGTTCGTACGCCTCCTCGATGCCGTACTTGGCGAGTCCCTTGTGGGTCTGCTGCGAGGACCACGGGCAGGCGCGCCGGATGCGGTCCATGATCTGCACGAGGTCGAGGAGGCGGGCGCCGGGCAGGTCGTACGAGCCGGGCAGCAGCTCCAGGTCGGGCATCGCGTACCGGCCGGAGCCGGCGAGCCGGGCGAGGCCGTCGGTCAGCGCGCGGTCGCCCTCGCCGGAGGGCAGCAGCAGGACCGTCCGGCCGCCGGCGCAGGCCGCCACGAGCTCCTCGGCGGTCGGCCGGACGTGCTCGACGGCGACGCCGGCCTCCCGCAGGTACGGCAGCTGGGGGTGGTCCTCGTCGGGGCAGAGCACCCGGTCGGCACCGTGCAGCGCCTGCCAGGCGGGCCAGGAAAGGATTCCGGGCGCCACGCGGTGGCTGGCGGTCAGCAGGACGATGCGGCCGGGGCTCTCAGAAGTCACCCCTCGAACCTACCCGGGTTCAGGCACCGGCCGGGACGGAGGCCGGGTCCTGGCTGACCCTGCGGAGCCAGGGGGTGGTGGCGGCGGTCAGTCCGCCCCGTTCCGAGTCCCAGGCGCCGTAGCGCGGGTTCACGTCGATGGCGAGCGCCTTGGAGGCGGCGGAGTAGACGTCGGTCCGCTTCTTCTGGCCCTCGGGGCTCTCGGTGAAGCCGAGCTTGTCGGCGGTCTTGAGCATGAGGACCTCGTGGCGGATGAAGTCGTCGATCTGGTCGGGCGCCACGCCCCGCTGCTGGAGCAGGATGGCCTCGAACCGCTCCTGTCCGCCGTTCTCGCGGGTGTAGGCGGTGCGGGTCTGCTGGATCTCGGCCCGGCTGGCGGTGACGCCGTTGTCCCGGGCGACCTTCTCCACGATCCGGTAGATGATCATGGAGTTGAGCTTCTGCCGGCCGAGGTCACCGGTGGCCTTGAGCAGCTCGGCGGACTGGGCGGAGGAGGCCTGCGCGGCGCGCACGTCCTTCACCTGTGCCTGGAGGCTGGAGACCTCGATCCGTTCGCCGCCGACGACGGCCGCCGCTCCTGGGTGGGCGTCACTGCCGCAGGCGGTGAGCAGTGGGGCCGCGGCGAGGAGCGCGGCGGAGACGGTGAGCGCAGTGCGGCGGTGCAAAGGAGCCTCCCGGGCTGGTCGTGCGTCACGTTGAACGACCTTGCGGTGATCGATGGTAGGGAGTCGCCGGGGCCGGAGCCACTACTTCGGTGCGACTGTTTCCCACAACGACTCACCCGTCACCCGGGTGTCGGCCGGTTCCGGACCACCGCTCGTCTCCTGCAGCAGGTAGTGCGGCCTCCGCTTCACCTCGTAGTAGATGCGGCCGACGTATTCGCCGATCAGTCCGACCATGACCATCTGGACGCCGGCGAGGGCGGTGACGGCGACGAGCAGGGTGACGTAGCCGGGGGTGTCGACGCCGTGGGCGAGGGCGTCGGCGACGATCCAGGCCGCGTAGCCGAGGGCGACGACGAGGAGCAGCAGCCCGAGGTGGACGGCGGCCCGCAGGGGCTTGTTGTTGAAGGAAAGGAGGCCGTCGAGGCCGTAGTTGAGGAGCTTGCCGAAGGACCACTTGGAGCGGCCCTGCTCCCGGACGGCGTTCTCGTACGAGAAGGTCGTGGTGCGGAAGCCGACCCAGGAGAACAGCCCCTTGGAGAAGCGGTTGTACTCGCCGAGGTCGAGGACCGCGTCGACGGTGCGGCGGGAGAGCAGCCGGAAGTCGCCGACGCCGTCCACCAGCTCGACGTCGACGAGCCGGTTGATCGCCCGGTAGTAGAGGCGGGCCGTCAGGGTCCGGGTGACGCGGTCGCCGTCACGGGTGCGGCGGGCGACGACCTGGTCGTACCCCTCCGCGTGCAGCGCGAGCATGCGGTGCACCAGCTCGGGCGGGTGCTGGAGGTCCGCGTCCATGATCACGACGGCGTCGCCGGCCGCGTGCCGGAGACCCGCCAGCATCGCGGCCTCCTTGCCGAAGTTGCGACTGAAGGAGGCGTAGCGGACCCGGCGCGGGTCGCCCGCCGCGAGCTCCCTGAGGAGCGGGAGGGTCCCGTCCCGGCTTCCGTCGTCCACGTACACGATCTCGAACTCGCCATCTATTCTGGCGAGTTCGGCCGTGACGCGGTCATGGAAGCGGGCGAGGACGTCCTCCTCGTTGAAGCACGGGACGACGATCGAGAGCAGCACGCGACCCACGACAACGGAGCGCGGTGTCCCGGCCGGTCCGCGTGCGTGGCGCGCAGACGACCATCGCGTGAACTGGCCCTCCGACTCCGGCCCTTCCCCCCGGGACGCTGACATATTCGAACCGCCATGCCGAACACCACGCGCTCCTGCACGCTCGCCGCCCTCCTCGCCGCCGTCGCCGTCTGCGGCGGCGACGCCGTCGCCCGGGTCTTCCCCTTCGGCCCGCGCCACCGGGCCGTGAACGACCTCGCCAACCAGTTCGTCCCGTTCCACGCCCGGCTCTGGGACCTCCTGCACGGCCGGGCGGACGGCGGACTCCTCCTCGACTGGCAGGCGGGCTGGGGCACGAGCTTCCTCCCCGACTACGGCACCTACCTGTCGAGCCCCCTCGCCCCGCTCGTGGCGCTCTTCCCGCGCGCCGACATCGAGTACGCCGTGTACGCGGTCACCGTCCTGAAGACGGCGCTCGCGGCGGCCGCGATGACGTTCCTGCTGCGCCGCCTCGGACCGGACAGCGCGGGGTGGTGGGCCGCCGTCCTGGGCGCCTCGTACGCCCTGTGCGGCTGGTCGCTCGCGGAGGGCACGTACAACCCGATGTGGCTGGACGGCCTGATCGCCTTCCCGCTGCTCTGCCTCGTGGGCGAATGGGCGCGGGAAGGGCGGCGGCCGCTCCTCGGGCCGCTCGTGGTGGCCGTCTGCTGGCTGGCGAACTTCTACACGGCGTACATGGCGACCCTGGGCGCGGGCCTCGTGCTCCTCGTCCGCCTCGCGGCGACCGACTCCTTCCGCGCACGGACCCTCGGCCGGGCCGCGCTCACGACCGGACTCGGGATCGGGCTCGCCGCACCCGTCCTCGTCCCCGTCTTCCTGGGCTCCCGGCACGCCTACCCGGGTGTCGTACGGGACTTCGCCGCCGCGGACGGCACGGACGTGCTGGCCCGGCTGCTCCCGGTGACGTACGGCTTCGCGACCCCGGCGGCCTTCGTCTGCACGGCGGTGCCGCTGCTCGCGGGGGCGCTGCTCTTCCGCCGGGACGCGCCGGGCCGCGAGCGGTGGCTGTGGGGAGGCCTGTGCGCGGCGGTCGCGATGTCGATGCAGTGGGGCCCGACGCATCTCGTCTGGCACGTCTTCGCCACCCCGAACGGCAGCCCGTACCGCCAGACCTTCGTCCTGTCCGGCGTCCTCGTCCTCGCCGCGTGGACGGGCCTCGCCCGCGGCCTCCCCGACCGCCGGTCGCTGCTCGGCGGGTCCGCGATCGTCCTCGTCCTCGCGGCCGGAGCCCTGCCGAGCCCCCTCCTCACCTCCTGGTCCCTGCTCCTTGCGGGCGCGGGCCTCGCCGCGGTCGCGGGCGCGCTCCTCCTCCCCCGCCGCGGCCGGTACGGACTGCTCGCCGCGCTCCTCGTCACCGGGACCCTGCTCGGCCAGGCCGCCGCGACGACGGCGTACGCGGACCGCGAACGCCTCGCCCGGCTCGACGACTACCCGCCGTGGGGCCCGGAGCACGCCCGGCGCGCGGCCGCCCTGGCCGCGGCCGACGACTGGCCCGCCTCCCGCACGGACTCCGGCCTCCCCCGCGTCGCCGGGAACGACCCGCTCCTCCTCGGCGGCCAGGGCGCCGCCTACTACAGCAGCCACACCCCCGCCGTCCTGACCGGGACCCTGGCCGCCCTCGGCGGCGGCTGGACCTCCCGCGGCCGCAACCTCCTCAGCCTCGACAACCCGGTGACGGACGCCCTCTTCGGCGTCGGCGCCCGCTGGCGCGACGGCGCCGTCGCCCGCACGGACGCCCACCTCCCCCTCGTCACGGTCCGCCCCCCGGGCCCGCCCCCGGCCTACGGCCCCTCCCCCTTCCGCAACCAGGAACTCCTCCTCGGCTCCCGCGTGTACGAGCCTCCCCACGCGGGCGCGTGCCGCGTCGGCACCGAGGTCTTCCTCTGGGCCCCCGAGGCCACCGGCACCGCCCGCCTCGGCGACCACCCCCCGGTCCACCTCCTCGGCGGCGGCCCGAAACGCCGCGCGGCCATGACCTCCCTGGGCGTCCAGCGGGTTCCCGGCCTCCGGCCGGTGCTCCCCGGCCCCGGCGAACTCGGCTGCCTGGACCGCGACCGCCTCCGCTCGGCGGTGACGGCCCTGCGCGCCCGCGCGGCCACCTCGATCCGCGTCACCCCGGACGGCGTACGGGCCACCCTCCCGCCGGGCGGCGGCACGGCCGTCGTCGCGGCCCCCCGCATCGCGGGCTGGCACTGCGCGGACGCGGAACCGCTCTCCTACGGCGGCCTCCTCGCCGTCCCCCTCCGCCCCGACCGCACCGAACTCTCCTGCTCCTTCCGCCCCCCGGGCCTCCGAGCGGGCCTGGGGGCGGGGGCGACGGCGGCGCTGCTGCTCCTGGTCGTGGTCGTGGCGCCCGGGGTGGCCCGGGCGCGGCGCCGCCTTCCGGACACCCTCTAGGGGGTCCGCAGCTCCCAGCGGACCTCGCCGTCCTGTTCCTCGTCCGTCGGGGCGAGGCCGGCCGCGCGGGCCACGGCGGCGGAGGCGGTGTGGTCGGGGTGGACGTGGGCGACGACGGTGCGGGCGCCGTGGTCCAGGAGCAGGGCGACGAGGGCTTCGGCGGCTTCGCGGGCGATGCCGCGGCCCTGCCAGGGGGTGCCGGTGACCCAGGCGACCTCGGCGGTGCGGCCACCGTCGGTGACCGTCGCCTGGACGGTGCCGGCGAGGCGGCCGGAGGCGCGCAGGCGGACGACCCAGTTGCACCAGAGGACCGCCGGGTCGGGGGACCCGGCGGTCAGGCGCTCGTAGCGGGCGCGGAGGTCGCGCTCGGTGAGCGGGGCGCCGCCGGTGAAGGAGTGGAGGGCGGGGTCGGCGAGGACCTCGGCCATCTCGGCGGCGTGCGCGACGGCGAGCGGCACGAGGTCGAGGCGCTCCGTGCGTACGGTCGCGGCCGCGAGGGCCGCGGTGCCGTCCTGTTCGGTTTCCGTGTTCACGCGTCGGCGTCCCAGGTCCCTTGGTCGATGTCTCTGGTCATTGTGGCCCCTCCTCCCCGGTGGTCCCGCGGCCTGGCCTTCCGGTGGCCGGCCGAACGGCTCCGAGCCTAGGACGGCGAGGTGGGGCCGGTTTTGCGTCCGGCGCGGGCGTCCTTGACGATCAGCGCGCGGAACTCGGTGGGGCTGATGCCGTACGACGCGCGGAAGGCGCGACTGAAGACGGCGGGGCCGCTGAAGCCCCAGCGCGCGGCGATGGCCTGCACGGGCCGCCCGAGGAGTTCGGGGCGGGCGAGGTCGTCGCGGCACCGCTCCAGGCGGCGGCGCCGGATGCGGGCCTGGACGGTCTCCCCGTCGCCGTACGTCCGGAAGAGCTGGTGGAGGGAGCGCACGGAGACGTGGTGGACGGCGGCGACGGCGGCCGGGGTGAGGTCGGGGTCGCCGAGGTGGGCGTCGACGAAGGTGTGGATCCGCTGGATCAGGGTCCGCGCCCGCGCCTCGGCGGGGAGCTGGTCCTCGTCGTCGAGGTTCTGGGCGAGGCAGGCGGCGACGAGGTCGACGACGACGGAGCCGAGCCGCGGCAGGTCGTCGGGCCGGCACTGTCCCGCGTGGCCGTCCAGGGAGTCGAGGAACGAGACGAGGACCGCCCCGAGTCCGTGCCCTCCGGAGATCCTGCTGCCGAGCAGCCGGTCGATCCGCTGGGACCTCAACGGCAGGATCGTGCGCGGGAGTTGCAGCATGGTCAGTTGCACGGGCCCCGCGTCGTCGGGCATGGCCGCGAAGGAGGGCCGCGAGGTGTCCCAGAAGACCAGGTCGCCCACTCCGACGCTGCAGTCGTTGCGGTGCTGGGACAGGACGGTGGCCCCCCTCCTGATCAGCCCCAGCTGGTACTGCTCGGGATCGCCGCGCCGGATGAGCGCGGGCGTACGGCGTGACCGCAGGGGCGAGAAGGAGAACCGTGCGACGCGGACGGCCTCCAGGTCCAGCACGGCGGCCTCGGCCTGGAAGTCGGCGGGCCGCTCGGCGGTGAGCGCGGTGGGCATCACCTCGCGCGTGACCAGGTCGGCGAACCAGTCGAAACGTTCCTTCGCCGGCAACTCCCCTGCCGAGACCACTGACCACATCGCGTACTCCCCCGTCGATCTTCCTGCCGGCGGCCAGAATGCAGCGGCGCGAACGTGTTTGTCGCCGGGTTTCGCGATCGGCGTGGCGTCCCGGCGGATCCCCGGTCGATCTCCCTCAGCACCCCGGACATGCGCTTCAACAGCCTTGCGTTGAACGGATGTTGATGCCCCCTTGGCCGTTCGTTGAGCACCACTGGCAGCGTCGTGCCGTACCGGAAACCCGGTCCATGAGAAACGGAGAGCATCTCGTGAACTTCAAGCGATCCCTCGCGGCCCTCGGCCTGGCGGCAGGAGTTGCCCTCGGCGCGGCGGTCGTCGCGCCGGCCGCGAACGCCGCCCCGGCGGGCTGTGCCAGCGGTGGCCTGTGCGTGTACTGGAACACCAACTACCAGGGCAGCGTGCAGACGGTCTACCAGAACAACTACGACCTCACCGGGTACGCGAACTTCAAGACCGCCCTGCACGGCTCCGCCTTCAACAACGGCAACAGCTGCAACGTGACGCTGTGGAAGGAAACGGGCTACCAGGGCACGCCGTGGCACCTGGACCGGGGCACCGGCTGGACCGACATCGGCGACAACCTCGCCACCATCGGCTCCAACAAGTGGTGCCTGTACTAGATCGATGAACTCCAGGAGACGCACCGCAGCCGTGGCGCTGCTTCTGGGTCTCGGTGCCGCCGGATGCTCGACGTCCGGCGGCACCGCCGCACCCGGCCCCGCGCCGCTCCCCGCACCCCGCCCCTTCCAGGGCGTCACCCACTACCCCGGGCCGCAGCTCACCGCCCTGCACGCGGCGGAGGAGGACCTCGTCGCCGCCTGCATGAAGCGGCGCGGCTTCACGTACCGCCCGCAGCCCCTGGCCACCGGGAACCACCTCGCCGACGCCAACCCGTACGGGCTGCTCGGCGTCGCGCAGGCGGTGAACGACGGCTACGGCATCACGAGCACCGCGCTCTCGATGCGCCCGCCGGCGGACGCCAACGCCGCCGAGGCCGCGGACACCCGCTGGAAGGAGGCCCTGCTCGGCACCCCCGCCCACCGCGTGACCCTGAGGATGCCGATGGGGCGCGAGTTCTTCTACCAGGCGGACTCCTGCGTCTCCGACGCCAAGTCCCGCCTCTTCGGGGCGGACTACTACAAGCTCCACAACACCTTCCAGGTGCTGGGCGACGCGGTCGTCGAGAAGGTCGGGACCGACCGCAGGTACCTCGCCGCGCAGGAGTCCTGGAGCGCCTGCATGAAGGACGCGGGAGCGACGGCGAAGGCCTTCGGCGACCCCAGGACCGCGGTCGACCGGCAGCTCCGGCAGGCCGGCCGGGACCGGGCCAAGGTGCACGCCGTCGCCGGCGTCGAACTGAAGCTGTCCCGGGCCGACGCGGACTGCCAGGCCTCGACCGGCCTCGCCGCCGTCGTCTCGGCCGCCCAGGCCGACGCCGAGAAGACCCTCGGCGCGGGCTACGCCGACGAACTCGCCGCCCTCAGGACCATGCGGGACAAGGCCCTCACGACGGCGACCGCCCACTAGGTCCTGCCCGAAAGGCCCCGCCCCTACAGGTCTCCCAGGAAGCCCGGGTCGGCTCCGTCCAGGCGGAGGCTCGTCTCCTTGGCGAAACCGAGCAGTTCCGCCAGGGGGACGACCGCGCGGCTGGTCCCGGCCAGGTCCTGGTGGGCCTCGGCGGACCACAGCGGCGGGTAGAGGGTGAGCCCTTCCCCGCCGGTCAGGCCGGGCACCTCGTCCCGCCAGCCGGGCCAGCGGAGGCCCTCGTAGAACTCCTCGGTGCCGCCGTCCAGCAGCCACGACAGCCAGGCCCCGTAGCCGGCGCCGACCGCGTCCCAGCGGAGCGAGTCGGGGGCGAAGTAGACCATCTCGCCGGGGCGGCCGGGCAGTCCGGTCTCCTCCTCGGTGCCTCCCTGGATGGCGAAGGTCCCGCCGAGGACGTCGTGCGCGACGACGAGTGCGCCGGCGGGCCGCCAGGCGGCGTCGGGTTCGGCGGGGTAGCCGTTGACCCGCGCGAGGCCGGGCAGGCGCCGGTCGTTGTGGACGGCCGGGCTGCCGTACACGCGCAGCCAGCCGTCGTCGACGAGCAGGCCGCCCGTGCGGAACACGAACGCCCCCAGGTAGGAGCGGACGGTGACCTGCGTCTGCAGGAGTGTGGCGGCCGCGCGCCCGGGGTCGGCGTCCAGGACCTCGACGGGCACCTTCGCCTCCCGCAGCTCCGCTTCGAGCAGCGGCCACGCCGGCTCGTCGACCCCGGTCAGTTCGTCCAGTCCACGCAGTTCTCGCACCCGGGCATCGTCGCACGCGGTGCGCCGTTGATCGGCGGCACCGTCGGGGGTATCTTGCATTACATGGTTCCTGGCGAAGCAAGATCAGAGGCGACCGGAAAGGTCGCCAGCCAGCTGCGCAAGGGCGTGCTGGAGTACTGCGTCCTCGCCCTGCTGCGCGACGGCCCGCGCTACGGAGTCGAGATCCTCGACGAACTGGCCGCCGTCAGCGTCATGACCACCAGCCAGGGAACGATCTACCCCCTGCTGTCCCGGCTCCGACGCGACGGACTCGTCGACACCGAGCTGCGCGAGTCGGCCACCGGCCCCGCCCGCCGCTACTACACCCTCACCACGCCCGGCAGGACCGCGCTCGCCGAGTTCGCCGAGAGCTGGCCGCGCTTCCGCGACGGCGTCGACCACTTCCTGACCGCACCCCACGGAGGCACCGCATGACCGGCACCGAGCACCCCCTCGTCACGGACTACCTCGCCACGATCGAGCGCGAGGCGTCGTTCCTCCCCGCCGGCCGCCGCGCGGAGCTCCTCGCCGACCTCCGCGAGCACCTCGCCGTGGCCGTCGGCGACGAGCAGGACCCGGCCGCCGTCCGCGCCGCCGTCGAACGGCTCGGCACCCCCTCCGCCATCGTGGCCGCCGCCCGCGCGGAGGAGCCCGAGACCGCCGCGGCGCCCCCAGCCCCCGCCGCCGAGGCGCAGCCCCGGTCGCGGACCGTCACCACCGCCGTCCTGCTCGGCGTCAGCGGCGTCGCCACCCTCGTCTCCGGCTTCGCCGGTCTGGCCGCCCTCGTCGTGGGCCTCGTCCTGCTGTGGACGTCCGCCGCCTGGGACCAGCGCACCAAGACCCTCGCGACCTGCCTCGCCCTCGCGACCCCGGTCGTGGTCACCCTCGGCGCCTTCCTCCTGGCCGCCCGCGTCGGACCGACGGAACTGCTCGTCCTCCTCGCCGTGGGCATCGCCCTCCCGGCCACGGCGGCCGTACGCCTCCTCCGCGCCCGGCCCAAGGCCGCCTGACGGGGGCCAGGAGCGGGGTGCGCGGGGACACGGGGGTGCGGGGGGACGCGAGGGTCACCCCCCCACCCCGACCAAGATCATCTCGGGTGCAGAATGACCCGTATGCCCCTCAGCAACGCACCGAAGACGGCCACGATCGACGACGCCCTCATGGTCGGCCGCACCCTGGCCTCCGCCTTCGGCGACGACCCGATGATGCAGTGGTTCTTCCCCGACGCCGCCGCCCGCGAGACGGACCTCGGCCGCTACTTCACCACCCTCTTCACCCGGCAGTACGGGCTCCACGGCGTCTGCGAACGCACCGAGTCCGCCGCCGCGTTCTGGGTCTCGCCCGAAGGCGCGGACAAGGCCGTCCCCGACGCGGAGACCATCCAGGAGCTCGTGGCCATCCTCGGCGACCGCGCCCCCGTCTTCCGCGAGGCCGTCATGGCCGCCGCCGAACACGGGCCCACCGAACCCCACTGGTACCTCGCCGTCATCGGCGCCGACCCCGCCACCCGCGGCCGGGGCCACGGCTCCGCCCTCCTCCGCTCCGGCCTCGCCAAGGCCGACGCGGCGGGCATGCCCGTGTACCTGGAGTCCTCCAAGCCCGACAACCTCCCGGTCTACGAGCACTTCGGCTTCACCGTCCGCGACGAGTTCGCCCTGCCGGGCGGCGGCCCGACCCTGTGGGCCATGAAGCGCGACCCGAGGTCGGCCTGACGCCCTTCACACGTGCTGCGGCGGGCCGATGACCCCGTGGCCGAACTGCTCGGCCAGCCACTGGACCCGCTCCTCCTCGTAACCGTCGCCGTTGCGGCGGCGGACGTGCACGAGGACCAGGTGCGTGTCGGCGGGCACGTCGAGTTCACGCGAGTCGTTGTTGAGGACGAGCGTGACCTCGGCGTGCTTGAACTCCCCGCAGAACTCCCGCTCCGGCACCTCCGGCCACTCCAGGTCACTCCAGTTGACCGCACCCGGCGACGCGCCGACCGCCGCCACGAAGCCGTCCTCAAGGCTGCCGACGGGCTCCTCGTCGATCGAAAAGGTCAGCGGCAGATACGCCTCCGCGCCCCCCAGATCCTCCGGCAGCTCCCGGCCGCGGATCGGATGCGTCAGGTCCGGCAGCCCCGGCGGCGGCACGTCCGGCGCCCTCCGGTCGTCCCAGCACATCACCCACGCCTCCGGCAGTTCCCCTCCCAGCCGCTTCAACTCGTCCACGGTGTGCGCCTCGACCTCCACGCTCACCTCGCTGAACGACTCCTGGCCGAACCCCACCAACTGCCTTGCCACCCGCAGGGCTTCCCCACGGTCGGCACTACGGAACACCGGATACGCGACGTCATTGGACATCCCTCGACCCTGCCACGCCCCCCACCCGCCCGCTCCTCCGTTTCAGAGCGCCCGGCAGTAGGCGTGCCGGGCGGTCTTAATCGAATGCGAGAGTCCCGTTCCGGGTGATACAAGGTCTGCGTGACTGATCATCATTACTTCCCCACCCTGCTGCGGATGATTGACGAGCGGTCCGCCGCCTTCCGCGCCGCCGTCGCCGCGGCCCCCAGCCTCGACGCCGACGTCCCGTCCTGCCCGGGCTGGACGCTGTACGACCTGGCGAACCACCTCAGCGAGGGGGACCGCTTCTGGGCCTACATCGTGCTGAACACCGCGCCGGGCGACGAGCGGCCGAGCAAGGACGGGCTGGCGGCGCCCAGGGAGCGCGAGGCCCTCATAGCCTGGCTGGCCGACTCGACGGAGCAGCTGCTTGCCGCTCTGCGCGAGGCCGGCCCGGACCGGGGCTGCTGGGCCTGGTGGGAGCCGCTGGCCTCGCCGCACACGGTGGCCGCCGTGGCCCGCCGCCGCGTCCCGGAGTCGCTGATCCACACCTACGACGCCCAGCTGGCCTCCGGCACCCCGCAGGAGCTGCCGACGACCGAGGCGGGCGACGCCATCGAGGAGTTCCTCGCCACCGTCTGCACCGGCACGGTCCCGTGGCCGGGCGAGCCCTCCACCATGGACTACCACGCAGCCGAGGCCGGCTCCTGGCGCCAGACGGTGGACGCCGCCGGTTCCCGCTTCACCCGCCTCACCGCGGCGGAGGCCGCCGAGAGCAAGCCCACCGCCGCCATCTACGGCACGGCGAGCGAGATGGCCCTGCTCATGTACATGCGCATCCCGGCCGGCTCGCTGCGGATCGAGGGCGACGCCGACCTGCTCCAGCAGCTGCAGGACTGGGGCTGAGACCGCCCGGCAGTAGGCGTGCCGGGCGTGCCCGGCAC
>NZ_JBHJQI010000070.1:0-44186 GCF_042262805.1 Streptomyces sp. NPDC056361 | reverse complement strand
GGCCGGACCCCCGAGGGGGTCCGGCCTTCGTCGTACGGCGGTGGGCTACTGGGCCGGGCGCTGGGCGTTCCTGCCGGGTCCCGCGGGGTCGATGCCGGCGTCCGGCGGCTCGATCGACGGCGGCGGGGACGGCTCCTCGGTCGTCGGCTGCTGGGTGGGCTGCGTCGGCGCGGTGGTGGGCGGCCGGGTGGGCTCGGTCGGCGGGGCCGTCGTGGTCGGCGGGGCCGTCGGGTCCGGGGACTCGGTGGTCGGCTCGTCGGTAGGCTCGTCCTCCGGCGCCTCGGTGGTGTCGGTGGGGTCGGGCAGCGTGCCGTCCGAGTCGGAGCCGTCGGTCTCCAGGTCGAAGGAGGCGTCCGAACCGCCGTTGAGGGCGCGCTCGGTGTAGTCGCCCCAGATCAGGGCGGGCGTGCGGCCGCCGTTGGCGCGGCCCGGGTTGATGGTGTCGGTGAGGGTGACCTGGTTGCCCTTGGCGTCCTCGCCGAAGAGGCCGACGGCGGTGACGAGTTCGGGGGTGTAGCCGACGAACCACGCGGACCGGTTGTTCTCGGAGGTGCCGGTCTTGCCGGCGGCCTCGTAGTCGCCGGCGGCGCGGGTGCCGGAGCCGCTCCGGACGACGCCCGTCATGGCCTTGGTGGCGGTGTCGGCGGCCTCGCGGGTGATGACCTGGTCGCCGATCCCCTTCACCGCGTCGACCGTGCGGTCCCGGTGGGTGGCCGCCTTCACCAGGGTCGGGGTGACCTTCCTGCCGTGGTTGTCGAGCGTGGCGTAGACGCCGGCCATGTCCATGGTCGAGGCGCCCATGGTGCCGAGGGAGATGGCGGGGCTCTCGGGGAAGTCCGTGCCGTCCTTCATGCCGAGGGCGAGGGCCGTCCGTTTGGCCTTGGCCGGGGAGACGTCGACGATCATCTGGGCGTAGACCGAGTTGATCGAGCTGTTGGTGGCCTTCTGGACGGTGACGGGGCCGTAGTCGTCGTCGTCCTCGTTCTCCGGGGCGAAGGGGATGTCGCTGCCGACGACCGGGCGGCGGCTGTTGCCGTCGTAGACCGTGCCGAGGCCGATCTGCCGTCCGTCCTGGGTGACCGAGTGGTTGTCGATGGCGGAGGCGAGGACGAGCGGCTTGAAGGTGGAGGCGGGCTGGTAGTCGCGGCGGGTCGCGTTGGACATCCAGTGCTCGGTGGCGCCGACGCCGCCGTACATCGCGACGACCGCGCCGGTCTTGGGGTCGACGGAGGTGGCGCCGGCCTGGACGGTGGCCTGCTTCTTGTCGCCCTTGCGGTCGAGCTTGGACTCCAGCTGCTTGTCGACGGCCTTGACGAGGTCCTTCTGCTTCTTCTCGTCGATGTTGAGGGTGATCGTCCAGCCGCCGGCCTTGATGTCCTCCTCGCTGACGCCCTGGCGCATCAGCTCCTGGTTGGCGGCCTCGACGATGTAGCCGGTCTGGCCCTCCATGCCGGGGGCGGGCTTGGGCTTCTGCGGCACGGGGAACTTCATCCCGGCGCGCTCGGCGGCGGGGAGCCAGCCCTCGCCGACCATGTTGTCGAGGACGTAGTTCCAGCGCTCCTCGACGAGCTTGCGGCCGGTGGGGCTCGCGGAGTTCCAGTCGTACTGGTTGGGCGCCTGGAGCAGCGAGGCGAGGTAGGCGCCCTGGGCGGTGGTGAGCTGGGTGGCGTCGACGCCGTAGTACGAGCGGGCGGCGGCCTGGATGCCGTAGGCGCTGCGTCCGTAGTAGCTCGTGTTCATGTAGCCGGCGAGGATGTCGCTCTTGCTCATCTCGTCGTCGACCTTGATGGCGATGACCATTTCCTTGAGCTTGCGGGTCGCCGTCTGGTCCTGGCTCAGGAAGTAGTTCTTGACGTACTGCTGGGTGATCGTCGAGCCGCCCTGCTTGCCCTTGCCGGTGAGGGTGGACCAGGCGGCGCGGGTGGTGCCCTTGATGTCGACGCCGTTGTCCCGGTAGAAGGACTTGTTCTCGGCGGCGACGAACGCCTTCTGGACCTTCTCGGGGATCTTCTCCAGGCCGACGATCTCGCGGTTGATCTCGCCGGTGCGGGCGAGGATCTTGCCGTTGGAGTACTTGTAGATGTTGCTCTGCATCGTCGCCTCGGCGTTGGCCGAGGGCACGGGGACCAAGAGGTAGACGACGTACAGGGCGCCCATGGCGAGCAGGCAGCACACGAAGAAGGTGCCCAGGAGCTTCTTCCAGGAGAAGAAGCGCCGTATGCCGCGCTTCCTCGCCTTGCTCTTGTCGGGTCGGCCCATGGGTCCTGTCGCTCCGCTCGTCGTGTGTCTCGGCGCCTCGGCGCTCTGGTCGTCCACGCCGGATCAGCTCAGCAAGCTAACACCGACGAGGCGGACAAAGGACAACCGATCACGTCTTTTCATGACGTGACAATCAGCACCTGTCCCCAGGGGAACCGACGCTCGTACGAGCGGGATGGTTGCCCTTTCTGTCCACAACAAAAGCGGAGGAACTGCCTCCGGAGGACCGTCGCCCAGCTATACATCGTGCGTATACACCCCGTGTACAGTGATGCCCATGTCCATCGGTCACACCCTCCTGGGACTCCTGGAGTCCGGCCCGCGCCACGGCTACGACCTCAAGCGCGCCTTCGACGAGAAGTTCGGCCACGACCGGCCGCTCCACTACGGCCAGGTCTACTCGACCATGTCCAGGCTCCTGAAGAACGGCCTCGTCGTCGTCGACGGCATCGAGGCCGGCGGCGGCCCCGAGCGGAAGCGGTACGCGATCACCGACGCCGGCATCACCGACGTCGCCCAGTGGCTCGCCACCCCCGAGAAGCCGGAGCCGTACCTCCAGTCGACGCTCTACACCAAGGTCGTCCTGGCCCTCCTCACCGGCCGCGGGGCCGCGGAGCTCCTCGACACCCAGCGGGCCGAGCACCTGCGCCTGATGCGCGAGCTCACCCGCCGCAAGAAGGACGGCGACCTCGCCGACCAGCTGATCTGCGACCACGCCCTCTTCCACCTGGAAGCGGACCTGCGCTGGCTGGAACTGACCGCCGCCCGCCTCGACCGGCTCGCCGAGGAGATCCGCCGATGACCGCCCTCCCCCTGCTCCGCGCCACCGGCCTCGCCAAGGCCTACGGACCGACCCCCGCGCTCGCGGGCGCCGACTTCTCCCTGCGGGCCGGCGAGGTCGTCGCCGTCATGGGCCCCTCGGGATCCGGCAAGTCCACGCTCCTGCACTGCCTGGCCGGCATCGTGCGCCCCGACGCGGGCACCATCACCTACGACGGGCGCGAGCTCACCGCCCTCACCGACACCGCGCGCAGCTCCCTGCGCCGCACCGACTTCGGGTTCGTCTTCCAGTTCGGCCAGCTCGTCCCCGAGCTGACCTGCGTCGAGAACGTCGCCCTCCCGCTCCGCCTCAACGGGGAGAAGCGCAAGGCCGCCGAGGCCAGGGCCGCCGAATGGCTGGCCCGCCTGGAGGTCGACGACACCGCCGCCAAGCGCCCCGGCGAGATATCCGGCGGCCAGGGCCAGCGCGTCGCCGTCGCCCGCGCGCTCGTCAGCGCCCCGCGGGTGATCTTCGCCGACGAACCGACCGGCGCCCTCGACTCCCTCAACGGCGAGCGGGTCATGCGGCTGCTCACCGACGCCTCGCGGGACACCGGCGCCGCCGTCGTCCTCGTCACCCACGAGGCCCGGGTCGCCGCCTACTCCGACCGCGAGATCGTCGTACGGGACGGATCCGTCCGGGACGCGGAGTGGGCGGCATGACGCTCCGCACCTGGGCCCGCGACCTGGCGCTCGGCGCGCGGTTCGCGGTCACCGGCGGCCGCTCCGGCCTGCTCCGCACCCTGCTGACCGCGACCGGCGTCGGCTTCGGCGTGGCCCTCCTGCTGCTCGCCGCCTCCTTCCCGAACATGCTCTTCCAGCGCGAGGTGCGCGAGTCGGTCCGCGCCGTCGACGGCAGCGAACAGGTCACCTCGCCCCGGGCCGACTCCTTCCTCCACCTCACGCGGAACACCGCCTACCGGGACGACGTCGTCAGCGGCCTGCTGCTGCGCCCCGAGGGCGACGCGCCCCCGGCCCCGCCGGGCGCCGCCGCGCTCCCCGGGCTCGGCGAGATGCTGGTCTCCCCCGCCCTCCGCGACCTGCTCGACTCCCCCGAGGGCGCCCTCCTCAAGGAACGGCTCCCCTACGAGGTGGCCGGGACGATCGGGCAGGACGGGCTCATCGGACCGGCCGAGCTCCGGTACGTCGCCCACGTCGACTTCCTCGACGCCGACAACTTCGACGGACGCGGCACCCGCTACGGCTGGTCGGTGCCCGAGGAACCGATGAACGCGTTCCTCATCCTCCTCGTCGTCGTCGCCTGCGTCGTCCTGCTCCTCCCGGTGCTCGTCTTCATCGCGACCGCCGTCCGCTTCGGCGGCGAGCAGCGCGACCGGCGCCTCGCCGCGCTCCGGCTCGTCGGCGCCGACACCGCCATGACCCGGCGGATCGCGGCCGGCGAATCCCTCGCGGGCGCGCTGCTCGGCCTCCTGGTGGGCGTCGGACTGTTCGCGGTGGCACGGCAGTTCGCCGGGGCCTTCACGATCTGGGACGTCAACGCCTACCCCTCCGACGTGGTGCCGATGACCGCGCTCGCCGTACTCGCCCTCGGCGCCGTCCCGGTCGCCTCGGTCGTGGTCACCCTCTTCGCGCTGCGCGGGGTGGCGATCGAGCCGCTCGGGGTCGTCAGGACCTCGCTGCCGCGCCGGCGCCGGCTCTGGTGGCGGCTGCTGATCCTCGCGGCGGGCCTCGGCCTGCTCGTCCCGGTCATCGGCGACATCCAGGTGTCCGAGACCAGCATCGACACCGTCGGCGTCGCGGCCGGCACCACCCTCGCCCTGATCGGCCTCACCACGCTCCTGCCGTGGCTCGTCGAGTCCGTGGTGAAGCGGCTCCGCTCCGGGCCGGTGGCCTGGCAGCTCGCCGTCCGCAGGCTCCAGTTGAGCAGCGGCACCGCGGCCCGCGCGGTCAGCGGCATCGTCGTCGCGGCGACCGGGGCCATCGCACTCCAGATGCTCTTCCAGGCGATGGAGACCGACTTCACGCGCGCCACGGGCGACGACTCGTCCCGCGCCCAGATCCTGTTCGGCGCCGACGCGGCGGACGCCGCCGCGGCCCGCGGGATGATCGACCGCTTCGAGCGGACCGACGGAGTCGCCGGCGTCATCGGCGTCGTCGAGTCGCGCGTGTGGCGGCCGGGCCCGCCGGCGAACGGCGAGGAGTTCGCCCCCTCCGTCTCGCTCAGGGTCGGCGACTGCGCCTCGCTCAGGGAGTTCGCCACGCTGCCCTCCTGCACGGACGGCGACGTCTTCGTGTTCCTCGCCCACGGCGCGCAGGGCAACCCGCCCGACTCCTTCGTCACGAAGACCGCGCGGCCGGGCGCCACGGTCGCCCTGCGCGACCCGCAACCGCACCCGAGCTCCCCGAAGCCCCCGGCGGGCACCCCGATGCCGCAGTGGCGCATCCCCGCCACCGCCAAGGTCGTGGACTCCCGCACGGACCCGACGGGCATGTTCCAGTTCGGCGTCCTCGCCACCCCGAAGGCGATCGACGCCGCCCGGCTGGACGAGCCCGACGCGCAGGTGATGGTCCGGCTCGACCCGACGGTCCCCGACGCCGCCGAGTACGTGTGGAACACGGCGGCGGCCATCGACCCGACGGCCTGGGTGCGCACCCTGAAGGACACCGAGCGGGACGCGGCGTTCTCCAGCGTCCGCACCGGCATCCTCGTCGGCTCCACCCTCACGATGCTGCTGGTGGCGGCCTCGCTCCTGGTCACGACCCTGGAGCAGCTGAGGGACCGCAAGCGGCTGCTGTCCTCGCTGGTCGCGTTCGGCACCCGGCGCTCCACCCTCGCCTGGTCGGTGCTGTGGCAGACGGCGGTGCCGATCGCCGTCGGCCTCGCCCTCGCGGTGGCGGGCGGGCTCGGCCTCGGGGTCGTCCTCCTGAAGACGGGCGGGCAGCGCGTCCAGGACTGGTGGGTCTTCCTGCCCGTCACCGGGATCGGCCTCGGGCTGATCGCGGCCGTGACGCTGCTGAGCATGCCGGTGCTGTGGCGGCTGATGCGGGCGGACGGCCTGCGCACGGAGTGACCCTCCGGGCGGATGTACGAGGAGGGGCGGCGGTTCCTGATGCCGGGGGGTCTCAGGAACCGCCGCCCGCCACCCGTACGGGCAACCCCCTCATGTCCTCCCTGAGCGCCTCCGCCAGCTCCTCGAACTCGGCGTGCCGGGCCGCGCCCGTCCGCATGGCGAGGGCGACCCGCCGGGTGGGCGCCGGTTCGGCGAAGCGACCGGTCCACAGGGCGGTGTTGCGGGCGGTCTCGACCGTGACGGCGGTGCGCGGCAGCAGGGTCACGCCGAGTCCGCCGGCCACCAGCTGGACGAGGGTGGAGAGCCCGGCGGCGGTGGTGGTGACCTCGGCGCCGTCCGTGCGTCCGGCCTCCCGGCAGATGTCGAGGGCCTGGTCGCGCAGGCAGTGGCCCTCGTCGAGCAGGAGCAGCCTGAGCTCCTTGAGGGCCTCGCGCGGGATGTCGTCCCGCCCCGCCAGCGGGTGCCCCTCCGGGGTGACCAGCACGAAGTCCTCGTCGAAGAGGGGGAGCTCGGTGACGCCCGGCACGCCGAGGGGCACCGCGAGCAGCAGCAGGTCGAGCCGTCCGGCCGCGAGGCCCTCCAGGAGGGTGGCGGTCTGCTCCTCGTGGACCTGGAGGTCGAGCTCCGGGTAGCGGCGGTGGACGAGCCGCAGGACCGTCGGCAGGAGGTACGGCGCCACGGTGGGGATCACCCCGAGCCGCAGCACCCCGGTGAACGGGGCCTGG
Source organism: Streptomyces sp. NPDC056361 (assembly GCF_042262805.1). Lineage (NCBI taxonomy): Bacteria > Bacillati > Actinomycetota > Actinomycetes > Kitasatosporales > Streptomycetaceae > Streptomyces > Streptomyces sp. NPDC056361. The sequence continues at coordinate 37,351 of NZ_JBHJQI010000070.1, read as the reverse complement.
GCCGCCTCGGCCTCCTCCATGAGCTCCGCCACCGCGTCGAGGACGGCCCGCGCGCGCACCGCGAGCCGCTCCCCCGCGGGCGAGAGCAGCACCTTTCTCGTCGTACGCTCCAGGAGCTGGACACCGAGTGCCTCTTCGAGAGCCGAAACCGCGCCCGAGAGGGCGGGCTGGCTCATGCCGATGGCCGCCGCCGCGTCGCGGAAGTGCAGATGCTCGGCCACCGCCGCGAACGCTCTGAGCTGGGAAAGGCTGGGCTGCTTGCCGCGGTACGGGCTGTGCGGGGGGCTGTACGGGGACGCCACTGATAACCACCTTCGATCAACACGAACCAGTCTAGCTATTTCACTGATCAATGCACTCCGTGCCATGCTGTCGGAATCGTCCAACCCCCACGGAAGACCCCAAAAGGGACCCTTCCCGCCTTGCAAGGAGAGCGCGTGCTCACTGTCGGTGACAAGTTCCCCACCTACGACCTGACCGCCTGCGTGTCGCTGGAGAGCGGCAAGGAGTTCGAGCAGATCGACCACAAGGCCTACGAGGGCAAGTGGCGCGTGGTGTTCTTCTGGCCGAAGGACTTCACCTTCGTCTGCCCCACCGAGATCGCCGCCTTCGGCAAGCTGAACGACGAGTTCGCCGACCGCGACGCCCAGATCCTCGGCGTCTCCGGCGACTCCGAGTTCGTCCACCACGCCTGGCGCAAGGACCACGCCGACCTGCGTGACCTGCCCTTCCCGATGCTGGCCGACTCCAAGCACGAGCTCATGAGCGACTGCGGCGTCCAGGGCGCGGACGGCTTCGCCCAGCGTGCCGTCTTCATCGTGGACCCGAACAACGAGATCCAGTTCGTCATGGTGACCGCCGGCTCCGTCGGCCGTAACCCCAAGGAGGTCCTGCGGGTCCTCGACGCGCTGCAGACCGACGAGCTCTGCCCGTGCAACTGGAACAAGGGCGAGAACACCCTCGACGCCGCCGCGCTCCTCTCCGGCGAGTAAGGGCGAGTGATCTGAGATGGCTCTCGACGAACTGAAGTCCGCCATACCGGACTTCGCCAAGGACCTGAAGCTGAACCTGGGCTCGGTCATCGGCAACAGCGACCTCCCGCAGCAGCAGCTGTGGGGCACCGTCCTCGCCTGCGCGATCGCCTCGCGCTCGCCGAAGGTCCTCAAGGAGCTGGAGCCCGAGGCCCAGGCCAACCTGAAGCCCGAGGCGTACCAGGCCGCCAAGTCCGCCGCCGCGATCATGGCGATGAACAACGTCTTCTACCGGACCCGGCACCTGCTGTCGGACCCCGAGTACGGGACGCTGCGCGCCGGTCTGCGGATGAACGTCATCGGCAACCCGGGCGTCGAGAAGGTCGACTTCGAGCTGTGGTCGCTGGCCGTCTCCGCGATCAACGGCTGCGGCCAGTGCCTGGACTCGCACGAGCAGGTCCTGCGCCAGGCCGGCGTCGACCGCGCCACCATCCAGGAGGCCGTCAAGATCGCCGCGGTGATCCAGGCGGTCGGCGTCACCCTCGACGCCGAAGCGGTGCTCGCCGAGTAGCGCGACACCGTACGAGCGGTACGACGAAGGGCCCCGGGGTTTCCACCCCGGGGCCCTTCCGTCACTTCTTGAGCGCCTTCATGAGCGCCAGCGCGTCCTGGATCATCGGCACGTCGATCCCGGAGAGGTCCACCGGCGGCACCTCGACGACCTTCCCGTCCACCTCCATGCCGGACTGGGTGTAGACCTGGAACTCGATCTCGGCCTGGCCGTCGAGGATCCGGAGCCGGCCGCCGGCCCCGCCCTCGTCGTCGAAGAAGGCCTGCTCGCCGACTCCGTCGACGCTCTGGAGGATGCCGAACTGCCGCGCCCGCGCCTCGAACTCCGGCCCGGGGTCGATCACCTTGTGCAGGGTGTACGTGATCGAGAGGCTCGCCCCGGTGTCCGGCGTGCCGAAGGTGATGTGGCACGAGGACTCGCTGACCGCCGCCTCGTCCATGAAGGGACCGACGCCGTCCTGGCTCCGCTTGCCGAGGGCGCCGCTGAGGGCCTTGATCTCCGCGATCTCGCAGAGCTTCTCCGCCGGCTCGTACCCGCCGAAATCCGGCCCCGGGTCCTTCTGCTGCCCGTACGCGTAGAGTCCGCCGCCCCACACCGCCGACGCCACCACCGCGCCACCGAGCGCCCACACCCAGGGCCGGCGGGGGCGGGGCGGTCCCGGCGGCGGGGTCTCGGTCAGCACCTCGGGCTCGTCGAACTCCACCGACCCCGTGAACTCGGGCTCCGATATCACTTGCCGTCCCCCTTGGCGGCGAGCATGCCCGGCGCCGGCGTCGGCGCCACCTCGAAGGCGGTCGCCCCGCGCGGCTCCGGCGTGCTGCGCAGCGCCTGTTCGGTGCTGTACGCGCGGAGGTAGCCGACGACCGTGTTGGCGACGGCGACCAGCGGGACGGCGACGACCGCGCCGCCGATGCCGGCGGTCAGACCGCCGGCCGCGACCGCGAGGACGACGGCGAGCGGGTGGACCCGCACGGCGCGGCCCAGGATGAAGGGCTGCAGGACGTGGCCCTCGATCTGCTGGACGGCGAGGACGACCACGAGCACCATCAGGGCGGTGAAGAGCCCGTTGGTGACGAGGGCGACGACGACCGCGAGGGCTCCGGAGATGACGGCGCCGACCAGCGGGATGAACGCGAAGAGGAAGATGAAGACGGCGAGCGGCACCGCCATCGGCACTTCGAGGAACCAGAGGCCGAGGCCGATGAAGACGGCGTCGATGAGGGCGACGATGACCGTGCCCCGCACATAGGCGGTGAGGGTGCGCCAGGCGCGCGGGCCGGCGCCGGCGACGCCCGGCCGGGCCTGGGCGGGGACCAGCTTGAGCGTCCACTCCCACACCTTCTTCCCGTCGTAGAGCAGGAAGAGCGTCGAGAACATGGCGAGCAGGATGCCGGTCATCGTCTCGACGACGACGGTGACGCCCTGGAGGCCGACCTGGGTGATCTGCTCGGCGTTGGCGCCGACGGAGTCGCTGAGGTTCTTCGCGATGCCGTTGATCTGCTGCTCGGTGACGTGGAAGGGGCTGTTGAGGAGTCCGCGCTTGAGCTCTTCGATGCCGTTCTTGACCTGGTCGGACAGGTTGTCGATGTTGTCCATGACCTGCCAGACCACGAACCAGCCGACCAGGCCCATCACGACGAAGCCGGAGACGGCCGTGACGGCGGTGGCGAGCCCGCGCGGCAGGCCCTTCCTGCGCAGCATGGCCACGGTGGGCTGGAGCAGGGCGGTGACGAGCAGCGCGGCGACGAAGGCGAGGACGACCAGTTGCACGGAGCTGATCACCTTCATCAGCACCCAGACGGTGCCGGCGAAGACGAGCAGCCGCCAGCTCGCCTCGGCCGCCACGCGCATGCCCCAGGGGATCGCGGCGACGGGATCGGGGCGGGCGGCCACGGCCGGTGCGTACGAGGGGGGCGCGGGCACGGAGCGGCCCGCCTCCGCGGCTCCTCCCGCCGCGGTGTCCACGGCGTCCGGGAGCGGCAGGGCGGTGTCCGGGTCGGCCTCCGGGCCGGACCGCACGGCGGCGGCCGCGCCGCCCGGGACCGCGGCCAGGGTCTCGCGGGGGGTCTCCAGGACGTCCTCGTACGGCGGGCCGAGCGGATCCTCGCGTTCGGCCTCGGCCCTGCGCTCGTCGAGGCGTTCACCCATGCGGCTCAGGCTCGCGCCCAGCCGGCCCAGCCACCCTGGCACTCTCGACATCTCTTTCCTCTTCCCCCGCCGGCTCTTCCCCGTAGTCACTTCCCCGCTCGCCCCCGCTGGTTCCCCCCGCGGGGGCACGGGGCTTCGAAACCTACACGGAAGAAGCCCCCCACCGTAGGACGGTGAGGGGCTCCCCGAGGTTGAGCCAGCCGGTACTAGTACCAGCGGTTGGCCTGCCAGAACGACCAGGCGCCGCACGGGCTGCCGTAGCGGCTGTCCATGTAGTTGAGGCCCCACTTGATCTGGGTGGCCGGGTTGGTCTGCCAGTCGGCGCCGGCGGACTGCATCTTGTAGCCCGGCAGGGCCTGCACGAGGCCGTAGGCGCCCGAAGACGCGTTGGTCGCGCGGTAGTTCCAGCCGGACTCGTGGTCCACGATGTTGCTGAAGCACTGGAACTGCGAGGCCGGGATCATCTGGCGGGCGATCGCCTTGACCTCGGCGATGGTGTACGAGCCCTGCGCGGAGAAGGTCGAGGCGTCGCGGACGGAGTCGCGGCTGGCGCGCTCGGCGGCGTCCTTGCGCTCCTGCTCGGCCTTGGCGGCCTTGTCGGCCGCCTCCTTCTTCGCCTCGGCGTCCTTGGCGGCGCGGACGCGAGCCGCTTCCTCCGCGGACTTCTTCGCGATCGAGTCCGCGGCGGCGGCCTGGACGTCGGCCTGCTCCGACAGGGACGAGACCTGTACCTGGGCCTGCTCGCCCGCGGGAATGTCCGCGAGCAGCGTGGCATCGGCAGCTGCGGCCTCGAAGTTGTCGTCCGAGGGCTGAACGGCGTTGCCCGAGGCGACGCCCACGACGGCGCCGACGGTGGTGACCGCAGTGGCCGAAGCCACCGCGAATCCCCGGACCGAGATCCGGCTCACACGGTTTCCTTCCAGCACGCCCGCACAGGTGACCACGCGGGCGAAATCGTGCCCCTGGCGCTGGTCTCCGACGTACGGGGTCACAGAAGACACGGGCCCGTGGTGCTGTGGGCGGCATACGGCGGACGGCTGTTGAGTTGTGCGGTGCTGTGCGCACCCCTGAGGGTGCACGTGTGCCGTATGCGGGGCCTGACGGAAGCAAGACTTTGCCGGACGCCGACACCGCAAGGCAATTCCGTGTTGCGTGTGAAAGCTCACACCTCGGCAGGGGCACGAGTTTTCGGAGTTACGGGCGACAGCGCGGCGCCGCCCGGCTAAGCTCCTGCGCTTTGCCGGGCGGCGCCAACTGCCGTACACGTACAGAGGCGTACGAATCGGTCAGATCTGACCGTCCTCCAGCATCTCCGTCACGAGCGCGGCGATCTGGGAGCGCTCGGAACGGGTGAGGGTGACGTGGGCGAAGAGCGGATGCCCCTTCAGTTTCTCGACCACGGCGACGACTCCGTCGTACCGGCCGACCCGGAGGTTGTCCCGCTGGGCGACGTCATGGGTCAGGACGACCCGCGAATTCGCCCCGATTCGGGACAGAACGGTCAACAGGACGTTCCGCTCCAGGGACTGGGCCTCGTCCACGATGACGAACGCGTCGTGGAGGGAGCGGCCCCGGATGTGGGTGAGCGGCAGGACCTCCAGCATCCCGCGCCCGAGCACCTCCTCGATGACCTCGCGGCTCGCGACCGAGGACAGCGTGTCGAACACCGCCTGGGCCCACGGGCTCATCTTCTCGGACTCGCTGCCCGGCAGGTACCCGAGCTCCTGGCCGCCGACCGCGTACAGCGGACGGAAGACCATCACCTTCTGGTGCTGCCGGCGCTCCAGGACCGCCTCCAGGCCCGCGCAGAGGGCCAGGGCGGACTTGCCGGTGCCGGCCCGGCCGCCCATGGAGATGATGCCGACGTCCGGGTCGAGGAGCAGATCGAGCGCGATCCGCTGCTCGGCGCTGCGGCCGTGCAGCCCGAAGGCCTCCCGGTCGCCCCTGACCAGCCGTACGTTCCCGTCGGCGGTGACCCGGCCGAGCGCCTTGCCGCGCTCCGACTGGAGCACCAGGCCCGTGTGGACCGGGAGCTCGGCGGCCTCGGGGACGTACAGCGTGTTCTGCTCGAAGAGCAGGTCGACCTGCTCGCCGGAGAGCGCGAGCTCGGACATCCCGGTCCAGCCGTTGGTGTCCGTGATGGCGAGCTCGGCGCGGTACTCCTCGGCGAGGAGGCCCACCGAGGACGCCTTGATGCGCAGCGGCAGGTCCTTGGAGACGACCGTGACGTCGTACCCCTCGGCCTGGAGGTTCCGCGCGACCGCGAGGATCCGTGAGTCGTTGTCCCCCAACCTGTAGCCGGCGGGCAGCACGCCGGGGTCGGAATGGTTGAGTTCGACACGCAGGGTGCCGCCCAGCTCCCCGACGGGGAGGGGGGCGTCGAGGCGTCCGTACCGGACCCGGAAGTCGTCGAGCAGGCGCAGGGCCTGCCGGGCGAAGTAGCCGAGTTCGGGATGGTGCCGCTTGGCCTCCAGCTCCGTCACCACGACGATCGGGAGCACGACCTCGTGCTCCTCGAACCGCGAGACGGCGTTGGGGTCGGCCAGCAGGACGCTGGTGTCGAGAACATAGGTGCGCCGGTCGGAAAGGCGGCGCTTCGTGCTGGTCACCACGGAAGGACAGACCCCCTCGGAAGACCCCTGTGAGGTCGGGGTGCGACGGAACCGGTGTCGCTGCGGAATGGGACCGGGCTCAGGCCGCCATGCGCGGGCCGAACCACGGCCCTCCGCTTCTCCCGTACGTGTCCCGCACGGTCGTCCTGGTGCAAGGGGCCTCCCGGGTGGCGGTCTCCGTGCCGCTCACTTCACCAGGGATATGCCCTCGAACAGGCACAGCCATGCCAGGGCATATGACGACGTGTTCGTGAACACGAGATGATCGGTTCCGACCGGGAATGTCCCCCCGAGGAGGTCAGGTTCCGTAGCGCCGGTGCCGGGCCGCGTAGTCGCGCAGCGCCCGGAGGAAGTCGACCTTGCGGAAGGCCGGCCAGTGGACCTCACAGAAGTAGTACTCCGAGTGCGCGCTCTGCCACAGCATGAATCCGGACAGACGCTGCTCGCCGCTCGTCCTGATCACCAGGTCCGGATCGGGCTGGCCCCGCGTGTACAGGTGCTCCGAGATGTGCTCGACGTCGACGATCTCGGCGAGCTCCTCGAAGCTCGTCCCCCGCTCCGCGTGCTCCAGCAGCAGCGAGCGGACCGCGTCCGCGATCTCCTGCCGGCCGCCGTAGCCCACGGCCACGTTGACGAGTATCCCCGTGTTGGCGTGGGTGGCCTGCTCGGCCTCCTTCAGCACCGACTGGGTCCGCGCGGGCAGCAGGTCCATCGTGCCGACGTGGTTGACCCGCCAGCGGCCGTCGGCGGCCAGCGACCGCACGGCGTTCTCGATGATGCCGAGCAGCGGGACGAGCTGCTCCTCGGGCCGGTTCAGGTTGTCCGTCGAGAGCATCCAGAGCGTCACGACCTCGACGTCCGTCTCGGCACACCAGCCGAGCAGCTCCTGGATCTTGTCCGCGCCCGCCTTGTGCCCCTGCTCGGGGGTCCCGCCCGACGCCTTGGCCCAGCGCCGGTTCCCGTCGAGGATGACCCCGATGTGCTTGGGCACCTGGGCGTGGTCGAGGCGGCCTTCCACCCGGCGTGCGTAGAGCCCGTACACCAGGTCGCGCAGGTTCACTGTTCTTTACCCCTCCATGCACCGGCGGTCCGCCAGGCAGCGGCGGTCCGCAAGCGGCCACACTACTGCGGACGGGCGACAGGCTCCCAGCCCGGGACTGTCACAAGTCCGTGATAAGCAGAGATACGTGACTGAATCCCCCCTGTACCGCGCCTCCGCGGACCGCTACGAAACCATGGAGTACCGCCGCTCGGGCCGCAGCGGCCTCAAGCTCCCGGCCGTCTCGCTCGGCCTCTGGCACAACTTCGGCGACGACAAGGCCCTCGACACCCAGCGCGCGATCCTGCGCCGCGCCTTCGACCTCGGCGTCACCCACTTCGACCTCGCGAACAACTACGGGCCGCCGCCCGGCTCCGCCGAGCTCAACTTCGGCAAGCTCTTCGCCCAGGACTTCGCGCCCTACCGCGACGAACTGATCATCTCGACCAAGGCCGGCTACGAGATGCACCCCGGCCCGTACGGCGAGTGGGGCTCCCGCAAGTACCTGCTGTCCTCGCTCGACGCCTCCCTGAACCGGATGGGCCTCGACTACGTCGACATCTTCTACTCGCACCGCTTCGACCCGCACACCCCGCTGGAGGAGACGATGGGGGCCCTCGCCTCCGCCGTCCAGCAGGGCAAGGCGCTGTACGTCGGCGTCTCCTCGTACAACAGCGAGCAGACCGCCGAGGCCGCCCGGATCCTCCAGGACATGGGCGTCCGGCCGCTCATCCACCAGCCGTCGTACTCGATGATCAACCGCTGGACCGAGGACGACGGCCTCCTCGACACCCTGGAGGCGGCCGGCATGGGCTGCATCTCCTTCGTGCCGCTCGCCCAGGGCCTGCTCACCAACAAGTACCTGAAGGGCATCCCGGAGGGCTCGCGGGCCACCCAGGGCAAGTCCCTCGACCCGAACCTCCTCTCCGACGAGGTGCTGCGGCGCCTCCACGGCCTCGCGGACATCGCGGAGCGGCGCGGGCAGTCCCTGGCGCAGCTGGCGCTCTCGTGGGTGCTGCGCGACGAGCGGATGACCTCGGCGCTGATCGGCGCGTCCAGCGTCGCCCAGCTGGAGGAGAACGTGGCCGCGGTCGCCGCCCCCGCGCTGACCGCCGAGGAGCTCAAGGAGATCGACTCGTTCGCGGTCGACACCGCCGGCACGAACATCTGGGCCGGCCGGGGCTGACGCTCCCGAAGGGACCCGGGGTGCCTCCCCCGGGACCCGGGAAAAGAAAAACGGGCCGGTCCGTGGGGGGGATACGGACCGGCCCGAGGGGGGGTTTCCACCATAACCCTTCGCTAGTCGTCTTGCGCGCCACGTGCGGCCGACGAACCGTCGCGAATTCGCCAGATCCCAAGCGGGACAAGGGCTCCAGGGCCCCGTGGCGGGTTTGCGCCCCGGCGTGGCGGCGGACTTCCGTCCCTCCCACGGGGGAACGACCGGAGGACGCGCCGCGTTGACGCGGCGCAGCCGGGCGGACACGGGGCGAGATCAGGGCAGGGCCGTGAAACCGCCGAGCAGCAGCCCGAGGAGCGCGCCCGCCAGCATGAACGGGCCGAACGGGATCGCCGCGGAGCGCCCGGCCCGCCGCAGGACGACCAGACCGAGGCCGTACACCGCGCCGAGCAGGAAGCCCGCGAAGGCCCCGCTGAAGAGGACCCCCCAGCCGTACCAGCCGAGCGCGGCCCCCAGCGGCACCGCCAGTTTCACGTCACCGAAGCCGAGCCCGCTCGGATTGATCAGGAACAGCACCAGATAGGCCCCGCCGAGCACCGCCGCGCCGAGCACCGCGTGCACCCAGGACCCGGCCTCGTACGGCAGGAGCTCGGCCCCGCCGAGCAGCAGCGGGACCGCGGCGGCCAGCGGCAGCGTCACCCCGTCCGGCAGCCGGTGCACCCGCGCGTCCACACACGCCAGCAGGACGCCGAAGGGCGCTCCCAGCAGCCACACCACCAGCTCCGGCCGCGGCTGCCCGCCCGCCGCCGCGGCGAGCGCGGCACACACCGCCGCGGTCAGCAGCGGCGCGACCGACGGCCCCGCGGTCGTCGCGCACTCCCGCCGCCCCGGCCCGCCGAGCCACCCCCGGGCCGGCCCGACCAGCGGATGCCCGGCAGGGCACCGGTCCCGCCACGGCTCCTCCGGCTCCACGGCCAGCCGGTACGCCGCCCGCGGCACGAACAGCCCGGCCACGGCACCCCACACGGCGGCGACGATGATCATCGTGACGTCCACGGACCCGACCCTAGAGCCCGGTACCGCTACGGTCTGGCGCATGAAGAAATGGGTGGACGGAACAGGAACGCTGACGGCTCCGCACGCGCTCGCCGTACCCCTGGAGATCGCCGCCTCCTACCGGGCCCGGCGCCGCGGCCTCCTCGGCCGCGACGGCGTCCCGGGAGCCCTGCTCATCGTCCGGACGAACAGCGTGCACACCTTCGGCATGCGGTTCCCGATCGACGTCGCCCACCTCGACCGCTCCTTCACCGTCCTCTCCGTCGTCACCATGCCCCCCGGCCGCCTCGGCATGATCCGCCCCCGCGGCCGGCACGTCCTGGAGGCGGAGGCGGGCGCCATGGCCGGATGGGGCCTGCGACGCGGCGTACGCGTGCGCGTGGAGACGGCCGACGGGTAGCCGCGAGCCGGGACCGCCCGGGGTCGGGCGTCACGGCGGGCGGCGTACGCGTGCGCGTGGAGACGCCCGGCAGGCGGCGGGTACCGCGAGCCGGACCGGCCGGGGGTCCGGCGTCACAGCGGCCGACGTACACATGCGCGTGGAGACGCCCGGCAGGCGGCGGGTACCGCGAGCCGGACCGGCCGGGGGTCCGGCGTCACGGCGGGCCCGAGCCCAGCAGCGTGAAGGCCCCGTACACGGCGGAGGCGACCGCCAGCCCGCCGAGGACGGGCACGGCGGTGCGGGTCCGTACGCGCGCGAGTGCCGCCGCCGGCGGCAGGAGCAGCCCGAAGGCGGGCATCATCAGACGCGGCCGGGAGCCGAAGTACGCGGCTCCGACCAGGGAGACGAACACGACGCCGATCGTGTACACGAGCAGCGGCAGCGGCTGCCCCTGCCGCACGCACAGCACGACCAGCCAGCCGAGGAGCGCCAGCGCCGCGCACAGCCCCAGGGCCGCGGCCCACGGCAGGCCCACGATGAACCGGGCCAGCGCGACGCCCCCGTCGATCGAGTTCCCCCACGCGGCCTGCACACCGAAGTACGCCGTCGCGCTCCCCTCCCGCACCCCGACGTACACGACGTACCCGAGCCACCCCAGCGGGGCGATCACCACCCCCGCCGCCAGCCGCGCGGACACCCTCCGCTCCCGCACCACCGTCACCACCGCCGTGATCCCGACGGCCGCGACCAACGCCGCCGCCGTCGGCCGGGTCAGCCCGGCCGCCGCGCACAGCACACCCGCCAGGACCCACCTCCCCCGCAGCACCGCGTACAGCGACCAGGCGGCCAGCGCCGTGAACAGCGTCTCCGTGTACGCCATCGACTGCACGAACGCCGTCGGATACACCCCCCACAGCACCGCGAGCAGCACCCCCACCCGCTCGCCGCCGAACTCGGCCCCGCACCGGTAGATCCCCCACGCGGCCGCGATCCCCGCACTCCACGACACGACGAGCCCCGCCGTCCCCGCGTCCACCGCGAGCACCGCCGACAGCCCCCGCTCCAACGCCGGCAACAGCGGAAAGAACGCCAGATCCTTGTGCACGTCCCCGTTCGGCAACGTCACCTCGTACCCGTACCCGTGCTCGGCGATCCGCACGTACCAGACCGAGTCCCACCGCCCCTTGAGCCGGTGCAGCCCGTCCTTGCCCGTCGCAGCGGCGACGATCGCGAGCACCACGAGCCCGATCGACCGGGTCGCGACGTAACCGCCGAGGGCGGCGGCGAGCGGGGTACGGGGGAGAACGGGCCTGGGCATGGGGCCGATTATCCCGGGGCGGCTGGGGCGGCTGGGGCTGGCGGGGTGCCTTGGACCGGCAGCCCCTGGGGCTGGCGGGGCGGCCCGTACGGCTGATGCTGCCGGTGTGCCCGGTGCTACCGGTGTGCCCGGTGCTGCCGGCGGGGGGCAGCCTCAGCCGAGAGGCCTTATGCGCCCGAACTTGGCGGCCATGACCGGTCCGAGCTGCTCGACGATGGCGTGCCCCGGCTCCTGCGGCGAGGGCAGGTCGCCGAGGAAGGAGGTGATGATGACCTCGTCGATGCCGACGACGCCCCGACAGCTCTGCTCCTCCAGGAAGTCGAGCGTGCGGCGCCAGTCGGCCGCCGTCGGCGCCTCGCCGAGGAAGGAGCGGACGGTGTCCTGCACCACGTCCCAGAAGAAGACATGCGGCAACACACCCCCCTGATGGAAGACATGGGTCTCGTACACACCCCGGAACTCGGGGATCCGGGTGACGAGGTCACTGACCAACTGCACACTCGGAGTCGCGCCCGGCGTCCCGCCCGGCCTCGCGCTCGGCGTCTCGCTCGGAGTCGTCGTCATCTGTCCAGAATGCTCCTGCGCGGCGGGTACGTCCCGCCACTTTTGCGCTTTCCTGACGACGCCTTTCGACGGGTTTTCCACAGGGGGTGCGAAGTGTCCCCCTTCCGTGGATCGTTGCGCGTATGTACGAGTTGGCGATCCTCGCCAGAGGCGGGATCCTCCTGACGGCCCGGGCGGTCGCGGCGGGCTGGCCCCCGGGCCGGCTGGCCGGCCGCCTGCGCCGGGACGGCTGGCAGCGGATCCACCGCGGCGCGTGGGCCGCCCCCGGCAAGGACGTCGACTGGCGCGTCAGAGCGACCGCCCTCCAACTCCTCCGCCCGGAACTCGTCTGCAGCCACGGAACGGCCGCACACCTCCACCGCATCGAACGCCTCGACGCGTCCGGCCCGCCCAAACTCCTCGACTTCACGGCCCCGCCCCCGACCCGCCCCGCACGCCACCCGCGCCTGCGGGTCCACACCACCACCCACCTCGCCGACCACGACCGCACGACCCGCCGCGGCCTCCGCACGACCACCCCGGCCCGAACCGTCGGCGACCTCATACGGGGCGCCCGCAGCCGCGAGGAAGCCGTCGTCGCCGCCGACTCCGCCCTCGCCCACCGCGCCGTCGACGGCATCCACCGCGACCCCCTCGTCCGCTACGAGGACCTCGCCGCCGAACTCGCCGCCCCACGCCCCGGCGCCACCCGCGCCCGCGCCTGGCTCCCCTGGGCCGAACCCTCCTCCGGCTCCCCCGCCGAAACCGTCGCCCGCCTCCACATGCGCGACGCCGGCCTCCTCCCCGAATCCCAGCCCACCCTCCACACCCCCGACGGCCGCCCCCTCCGCCCCGACTTCCTCTTCCGCGCCACCGGCCTCGCCGTCGAGATCGAGGGCTACGCCTACCACGGCACCCGCCGCGCCCACGAACGCGACGTCTCCCGCTTCAACGCCCTTCAGACCTGCTCCGGCATCCGCCGCGTCCTCCGCTTCACCGCCACCGAGGTCTTCACCCACCCCGCCCGCATGACGGCCACGATCCTGTCCGCCCTGAAACTCTGACCCCACCCCTCACGGCGCCGTCGACGTCGTCCTCGGGAACGACACCTCCACCCGCCGGTTCTTCTTCCGCCCCTCCTCCGTCCCGTTGTCCGCGATCGGGTAGTCCTCGCTGTACCCCCGGATGTCGAACGTCGTCCCCGGATCCAACGCCCGCGCCAACACCTGCTGCACGGCCACCGCCCGCTCCTTCGACAGCTTCAACCCGTGCTCGTACGTCCCCAGGTTGTCCGTGAACCCGAACACCCTGACCCTCCCCGACCCCATCCTGTTGATCTCGGCCGCGATCGCCCCGATCCGCGCCGTCGCCGCCCCCGACAACTTCGCGCTGTTCTTCGGGAACAACACCTCGGCCTGCAACGCGAACGTCACGTCCACATTCGTGTCCTGCCTCCGCTGCTCCCCACCCTCCTCCTCCACGATCTGCTTGATGTCCAACACCTTCGCCGGCGCCAACGTCGCCCCGTCCGGCAGCATCAACCCCGGCGCGTTCGCATCGATCACCGGCACCGGCGACGCACTCCCCGCCGCCCCCGGCGGATCATCCGCCTGCGCAGTCGGCACCACCATCGGCCACAGCGCCACCGAAGCGACGACCACCGCCGCGATCCGTCGTTTCCTCGTCGTCATCACGTCGCCTCAGGAGAGTTTGAGGGTGGCGGGTTCAAAGGTGGGCAGCTGGAAGGAGACTTCGGTGGTGGAGGCGGGGGGTGCGGGGAACTGCATGAAGACGTCGACCGAATCGCCGGCCGAGACGACACCTAGGCCGGACGTGGTCAACGGCCGCCCATCCGTGTCCCTCAGCACGTAGTACCGCTTCTTGCCGATGGAGTCGACAAGCGTGGCTCCGCCCAATGACGTGCCGTGCTTGACCACTTCCGTCTCGTCGCCGCTCGTCTGGGGCGGCACGGCGTGGCTGGATTCGGAGGAATTCCGCAGACGCCCCTTGATCGTAAGGAACCCTCCTGCGTCCCGTTCTACCGAGCTGACAGCCAACTCAAGCCCTTTCCGCCCCTTGAGGACGGCCACGACCTCGGCCGAGTCCTCGGGACTCGGCTGCTCCTGGCCGTTCCGGGTCTTCTGAGGCGCAGCGGAGGTGGCAGCTGGCTTGTCCGCCTTTGGCTTCTCCTCGGCTCCACAGCCAACCATGAGGAGCACTGCCGACGCGACAGCGACGACGGCTACCGCTCGCCGGCGATTCATCGAGTCCCGCACGTTCATGTACCGCTCTTCCTTTGATCGTCGTCGCCGGTCATTCGGACAGCCGGACTGTGAAGAGGTCGACAGCATCCGGGAGCCTCGGGTCATCCGGATCAACATCCCAAGGCTCGCCGTCGCATACGAGGCCCTCGATTGGGGTCTCCTCTTCCCCTCCGTCGGATGGTGTCGGATCGGTCGTGGGCTCCGTGGGGAGGTCTTGTTCCGCGAACGTGCATCGAGGCTCGATCACTGCTTCAGCAGTAGCCGTTGCATGCCGCGACTCCGCCCCCGTCGTGCGTACCGTGACGTCGAATCCCGCGGCGAGAGGCACACAGCCACTGCCTGACAGCTCTGCCTCGTTCCGAGCCGCGAAGACTGCTGCCTGCTCACAGGCCGCGGAGTCGACGTATGCAACGCCCTGAACGAACTCATCCCAGCGCTCAGGGTCGAGGATCACCTCAAGCCAGCCTTTCCGGAGCTGATCCCGAGCGTCCTGAGCTGCTGCGAGCGCCGCGGCGTCGGCAGCGGTCTGGGCACTGTTTCGAGTGAATGCGGCTTGACCGACCGCGAAGTAGACGAAGGCCAGGAACAAGAGGCCTGCCACAACAGCGATGTAGACAGGAAACGCCTGCCCGGAGTCCCCCGATCCTTTCCGTCCTACTCGCCGGTCAGTTCGGCGATCTTCTCCGCAATCGCGCCCTTGATCGACTGGCCGATGTCCGTGCCGGTGATCGCCACCACGATCGCCACCACCACGACGATGATCCCCAGGTACTCGACCGCGGTCTGGCCGCGGTCGCCCCGGAGGAGGCGGGTGGTGGCTCGTACCTTGGCTTTTGTCAGGGTCTTGAGCAGCGCGTCGTTCATCGTGGTCCCCTCCGCGTTGAGACGCTTGCGTGTGGGTGTGGTTGGCCGATGGGTGGGTCGGCGGACAGGGCCCGGGGGCCTGTGGGTGGGCCCGGGTCGTTGGGTGGGCCTGGTGCACGGGCGCCTCCCTCACACTCAGTTGGCACTGTGGCACATCGTGTTGCGTGGACGAAGGGGTTTCGGCGGAATATGTCAGAGGGCGGACGGATCATTTGCCCGCGACGGAGCCGAAGTCGGTGCCGGTGCCGAGGAAGAGGCCGGCGCCGAGGAGGATCATGGTGGCGGGGACCATGAGGGTGGTGATGACCATGGTGGCCTTGGGGACGGCTTTGGCTGCTTTGCGACGGGCGTTCTGGGCGTCGGTGCGGCGCATGTCGTTGGCGATCTGGATGAGGGTGTCGACGATGGGGGCGCCGAGTTCCTCGCCTTGTTGGAGCGCGGTGACGAACTGGGCGACCTGTTCGGAGTCGTTGCGGCGGCGGAGTTCGTCGAAGGCCTGGCGGCGGCTGACGCCCATGTCCATCTGGCGGAGGGTGATGCGGAGTTCGTCGGACCAGGGGCCTTCGTACTTGTCGGCAACGCGTTCGAGGGCCTGACGGAAGCCGAGGCCGGCGGAGACGACGACGGCGAGGACGTCGAGGAAGTCGGGGAGGGTGCGTTCGATCTGGTCCTTGCGGATGCGGACGGCGGACCAGATGCCGACTTCGGTCCAGAAGGCGCCGAAGGCGAAGAGGAGGAGGGCGACGAGGTAGGAGCCCTTGCTCAGCATGAGGAGGCCGCCGAGGGCGCCGAGGAAGCCGTAGACGGCGCGGCGGGCACCGTACCGGTCGATGGTGAGGCCGCCGGGGTTGCCGGCGAGGTCGATGCGGCGGCGGACGGAGTTGACGCGCTTGGGGCCCATGAGGCGGAGGACGGCGGGCGACCAGCGCATGCCGAGGCGGTCGACGGCGGAGTCGACGGCGCCGGTGCGGGTGGCGCCGACCTCCAGGGCGAGTTTGAGGTCGTCGGGGAGGCGGGCGTCGGCGCGGTAGAGGCGCAGGCCGTAGGAGACGCCGGCGACGGCGAGGCCGGCGAGGAGGGCGAGGAGGAGGTCCACGGCGGCCGTTCCTATACGTCGATCTTCGAGAAGCGGCGGATGACGGCGAAGCCGACCACGTACAGGGCGAAGGCGGCGACGACGGCGGCCTGTCCGATGCCGGAGCCGGTCATGCGGTCGAGTGCGCCGGGCTGCATGTTGTCGATGAGGAGGAGGGAGCCGACGCCGATGACGGGTACGGCGTAGGCGGTCATGCTCACCTGGGAGAGCTGGGTGCGGACCTCGCGCCGGGTCTCCTTGCGTTCCTCCAGGGTCTCGGTGAGGTTGCGCAGGGAGGAGACGACGGTGCCGCCGGCCCGGTTGGCGAGGACGAGGGTGGTGACGAGGACGACGAGTTCGCGGGAGGGGAGGCGTTCGGCGAGTTCTCCGAGGGCGTCGTCGAGGGAGGTGCCGACGGCCAGCTGTTGGGCGACCTTCTCCAGTTCGTCGCCGGCCGGGGCTTCCAGTTCGTCGGCAGCCAGGCTGAGGGCCATGCGGAGGGCGAGGCCGGCCTGGGTGGCGTTGGCCAGGATGCGGGAGAGTTCGGGGAGTTGGTTGATGAACTTCTCGATGCGCTTCTGGCGCTGCCAGTTGAGGTAGCCGAGGGCGACCCAGATGCCGAGGAGTCCGCAGATCGGGCCGAAGAACGGGGAGAGCGCGGCCTGTCCGACGATCCACAGGACGGCGACGGTCGCGGCGAGCGCGACGGTGAACTCGCCGGGTGTGACGTCGAGTCCGGTGGCCGCGATGCGCAGTTCCAGCTTGCGTCCGAGGGTGGTTTTGCGGACGCGCCGGTCGATGCCGCGAAACCGTCGCCGGCGGCGGCCCGTGGCCTCCGGCTCGGCCGTCTCGTCGAGTCGGGCGACGAGGGCCGCGTGCCGGCGCGCCCCGCTCGCGTACAGCTGGACGCCGACGACGCCCAGGACGCAGGCGATCAGGGTCACGCCCGCGGTCAGCCAGAAGGGATCGGTCATCGCCGCGCCTCCCCGGTGACGAGGTTCGCGTCGGTCATCATTCCGCCTCTCGGGTGGCCAGGTGGGCGTCGGTGGCGGCGACGCCGAAGGCCTGGGGGATGGGCTGTCCGGCCATGTAGAGGCGTTCGGCGACGCGGCGGGGCAGCGGGTGGTAGGTGAAGCGGCCGTAGACGCGTCCGTCGGCGGCGACGGGCTGGGCCTGGAAGCGGCAGATGGTGGCGAGGAGGAAGCGTTCGCGGCCGTGGGAGGCGAGGACGGAGATCTCGGTGATCCGGCGGGTGCCGTCGGGGTGGCGGGTGAGCTGGACGAGGACGTCGACGGCGCTGTTGATCTGGTCGCGCAGGGCTTCGAAGGGGACCTTGACCTCGGACATGGAGGCGAGGGTCTGGAGCCGCATGAGGGCGTCCTCGGCGGAGTTGGCGTGGACGGTGGCGAGGGAGCCGTCGTGGCCGGTGGACATCGCCTGGAGCATGTCGAGGGTCTCGCCGCCGCGGACCTCTCCGACGATGATCCGGTCGGGGCGCATGCGCAGGGAGTTGCGGACGAGGTCGCGGATGGAGATGGCGCCGCGGCCTTCGATGTTCGGCGGGCGGGCCTCCAGGCGGATGACGTGGGACTGCTGGAGCTGGAGTTCGGCCGAGTCCTCGATGGTGATGATCCGTTCGCCGTCCGGGACGAGGCCGGAGAGGGCGTTGAGGAGAGTGGTCTTGCCGGTGCCGGTGGCGCCGGAGACGATCAGGTTGAACTTGGCCTGGACGAGCCCGGACAGCAGGAGCAGCATCTGCTCGTCGAGGGAGCCGAGGCCGATCATCTCGTGGAGCGTGTAGGCGCGGGGGAAGCGGCGGATGGTGAGGGTCGCGCCGGTGAGGGAGAGCGGCGGGATGATGACGTTGACGCGTTCTCCGGAGGGGAGCCGGGCGTCGACCATCGGGTTGGACTCGTCGACGCGGCGGTTGACGGTCGACACGATCCGCTCGATGGTCTGCATCAGCTGGTCGTGGGAGGCGAAGCGGAGCGGGAGGAGTTCGACGCGTCCGCCGCGCTCGATGAAGATCTGGTCGGGGCCGTTGACCATGATCTCGGTGATGGAGGCGTCTTCGAGGAGCGGTTCGAGTACGCCGAGCCCGAGGGCCTCGTCGACGACCCGGCGGATCAGCTGGGCGCGTTCGGCGGTGGAGAGGACCGGTCCCTCGCGGCTGATGATGTGTCCGAGGACGCGCTCCAGGCGGGCGCGCCGTTCGGCGGCCGCGAGCGCGGACATCTCGGTGAGGTCGATCTCCTCCAGGAGCTTGGCGCGGAAGGCGGCGACCAGGTGGCCGTCCTCCCTGGCAGCCGCGCCGCCGCCCTTGTCCTCGGGGGCGTTGATCCGGGAGCGCAGGCTCATGGCAGGTCCTCCGGAGGCGTCTCGGTCAGGGGCATGGTGGCGGTCTTGGTCACGTCGCCGAAGTCCCAGAAGGGCACGACGGAGGGGATGCGGACGGTGACCGTGGCGACGGCCTCGCCGCCGCCCTCGGTGACCGAGACGGAGGTGGCCCAGTCGGCGGCCGCGCGGCCGACGGTCTCCGGGTCGGGGGCGTCGTCGGCGTCGCTGCTCGCGGCCCTCGCCGCCGCGCGGGCGGCCGTTCCCGCCTGCTGGGCGGCGTACGCGGCGACGCCGAGCTGGAGCCCGGCGAGGCCGACGAGCAGGAGGACGGGCAGGAAGCCGAGGTACTCGACGGCCGCCTGGCCCCGGTCGCGCCGCGTTCGGCGAAGGTCCCACCGCGTTCCGCGACGGCCACATCCCGTTCCGCGTCGGTCGCGCCGCGTTCCGCGAAGGTCCCACCGCATTCCGCGTCGGCCGCATCCCGTTCCGCGTCGGTCGCGCCGCGTTCGACGAAGATCCCACCACATTCCGCGACGGCCGCATCCCGTTCCGCGTCGGTCGCGCCGCGTTCGACGAAGATCCCACCGCATTCCGCGTCGGTCGCCCGTCATGGCCGCATGCCCTCCTCGTCCACCGCGGCGGCCTTCGCCTCCACCGTGAAGAGGCCGCCGACGCCGGGGAAGAGCACGGGGACGCGGATCGCGACGACGGCGGTGACCATGCTTCCGTCCGAGGAGCAGGCCGGCCTCGCTCCGCTCTTCCAGGCTCCGTCGAGGTGGCGCAGGGCGGCTTCGGAGCAGTCGTCGCCGACGGCCGCCGCCCGCGCCGCCTCGTCCGCGGCGTTCCCCGCGAGCGTGTACGTGTAGCCGACCAGGACGACCTGCCAGAGCAGGGCGAGGGTGAGCAGGATGAGCGGCACCATGCCGACGAACTCGACCGCCACCTGCCCTCTGTCGTCGTCCCGGATCGCGGTCATGGTCAGCGTCCTCCGGTGCGGCGGCGGAGGCCGAGGGAGCCGCGGTCGCCGGCACGGGCGAGCTGCTTGCCGGGGGCGCCGGGGGTGTCGGCGGCGGGGGCGCCGACGAGGCCGAGTTCGCCGGCGAGGGCCCACAGGGCCTGCTTGACGGTGGACTTGGCGTCGAGTTCGTGGAGGCGGCCGGCGTCGACGACGGCGGAGAGTTCCTTGAAGTGGGCGGGGACGGCGACGGAGGCGATGCGGGTGCCGGTGATCTTCTGGACGAGGGGTGGCTGGATCTCGGTGGAGCGGTGGTGGCGGTTGACGAGGGTGACGGTGTCCTCGGCCTTGCGGACCTGGAGGCGTTCCCACATGCGGACGGTGCGTTTGGCGGCGCGGACGGCGACGACGTCGGGGGTGGTGACGAGGAGGGCGGTGTCGGCCATCTCGACGGCGGCGGCGTTGGCACTGTCGAGGCGGGAGCCGCAGTCGACGACGACGACGTCGTGGCGGCCGCGGAGGGCGCTGACGATCTGGCGGGCGGCGCGGTCGGTGACCTCTTCGCCGCGTTCGCCTTCGGCGGGGGCCAGGAGGAGGGAGAGGCCGGTCTCGTGGAGGTAGACGGCGTCCTGGAGGACGCGGGGCGAGATGTCGGCGATGGTGGAGAGGTCGGCGACGGAGCGGCGGAACTGGACGTCGAGGTAGGAGGCGATGTCGCCGTTCTGGAGGTCCATGTCGACGAGGGCGACGGTGCGGCCGGAGGCGCGGGCGGCGAGGGCGAGGTGGACGGCGGTGACGGTGGTGCCGACGCCGCCCTTGGCGCCGCTGACGGTGACGACGGTGCCGCCGGGTCCGGTGGGGCGCTCGGCGCCGGCGCCGAGGTGGCGGCGGACGCCGGTGGACCACTGGGCGGCGGCCTGGACGCGGCTGGCGAGTTCCTCGTAGCCGAGGGGGAGGGTGACGAGGCCGCGGGCGCCGGAGTCCATGGCGGCGGAGAAGAGGACGGGGCTGGCGTCGGCGCTGATGAGGACGGTGCCGACGGCGGGGAAGCGGAGGGCGACCTCGCGGACGAGTTCGAGCGCGGGGACGGGTCCGATCCGCTCGTGGACGAGGACGACTTCGGGGAGTTCGTCGACGGAGACGGCGGCGAGGCGCGCGAGGGCGTCGACGAGTTGGGTGGAGTCGGCGACGGGCGGGGCGGGTTCGGCGTCGGGGAGCTGGCTGAGCAGCGTCATGACGGACCGGGCCGCGTCGGGGTCCCCGACGGCCGGCAGGATCCTGGTGGTCATACCGGCCTCACTTGTCCTTTTCGAGCGTGTAGGTGCGGTCGCGCTGGTCGGCGGGGGCGCCGCCGGTGGTGGGCGCGACGAGGGCGAGGCGTACGTGCTCGGCGAACGACTCGGCGTAGGCGACGCGCTGGGTGTCGAGGGTGGAGAGGGCGAAGCTGATGGGGACGGCTTCGGCGCCGGTGCGGCCGGTGTTGCCGGACTGGTCGCGGATGGGGGTGAGCTTGCCGACGTCGAGGACGCGGGCGCCGGCGACGATCATCCGGGACTGGGAGGGGTCGCCCTTCTTCTCGCCGGCGAAGGTGGCGTAGATGTTGACGGTGGCGCCCGCGGTGATCTTGCCGGCGACGCCGGTGGCCGCGTCGATCATGATGGCGATCTCCTGCTGGCCGTCCTGGAGGGCCGGCCGGTCGACGATCATGTCCTCCTGGAGGAGCGAGCCCTCCCGCAGTTCGGTGACGGCGATCTTGCCCTGGATGCGCCGGAGGTCGGTGACGGCGGTCTCGGGGAGCCAGCGCTTCGGCATCGTGATCTTCTCGAACTGGCCGGTGCTCAGGGCCGTGTAGGGCTTCACGTTCCTGGCGATCCGGTACGCGGTGACCTCCGGGCCGACCTTCGAGTTCACGTCGCTGATGACGGCGAGGACGCCGGCGAAGGCGCCGAGCGCGCACAGGACGGACAGCAGCAGCAGGATGACGCCGCGGCGCTGGCGGGAGTTCATGGCCGTACTACCTCGATCGGAGACGTGGGTCCGGACGGACGGGGCGGCTGGTGGGTGGCGGGTCGTGCGGGGGCGTCGCGGCGGGCGCGGTTCACGGCAGGGCGCGGGTGGGGTGCGCGGGGCCGAGGGCCGGGGCGGCGTGGGCGCCGGTGCCCAGGGCGCGGACGGGCGGGCCGCCGGTGAGGGCGCCGGGGGTCCGGCCCGCGGGGGCGACCGCGCGGGGGGCCTGGTCCGGTGGGGCGAGGGGGGCGGCGCAGAAGCCGCAGCGGTCTCCGATGAGGTCCATGCCGCACCAGTGGCAGGTCTCGCGGCGGACGGAGGAGACGAGTTGGTAGAGGACGGGGAGGTCGGGGAGGTAGGCGGCGAACTCGACGAGTTTGGGGGTGCCCCACCAGGCGGGTGAGGTCTCGGGCAGGGGCGTCTCGTGGACGGGGCCGCCGATGCGCCACTGGGGTACGAGGGTGGTGGTGGGCCAGTCGGTCTGGAGGTGGCCGCGGGCGAGGAGGAGTTCGGTGGTGAACTCGGGTCCGGCGAGGGGGGTTTCGCCGTTGCCGAGGCGCACGATCTGGGGGGTGGGTCCGGCGAGGACGGCGAAGTGGGCGCCGGGGAGCCAGCCCTTGAGGTGGGAGCCGAGGCTGACGGGGACGCGGTCGAGCCGGGCGACGGAGCCGAGGACGGCGCCGGCGTAGATGTAGTGGGCGAGGAGCCGGGCGGCGGAGGCGAGGACGCCGGGGCTGAAGTCGCAGCCGGCCAGTTGCCGGAGCTGGCGGACGAGTACGGCCGTGCCGAGGGGCGGCAGGTCGGTCCTGACCAGGGCGATCCGGTCGCTTTCGAGCAGGCCGCGGACGGCGCGGAGGCGTTGCTCGACGGCGGCGGGGGCGGCGGCGGGGCAGACGACGACGACGTGTCCGTGCCGGGCGAGGAGGTGCTGCATGTCGGCGACGGAGGCGTCGAGCGGGCGGTTGTCGGGGGGTGGGAGGACGGCGGCGTTCGGGGTCCCCGGGTCGGTCGGTGGCAGCACCAGGTCGGCGCCGGTGACCGCGATCGCTGTCGGCACGTCAGGCTCCCCCGTCCCCTCCGGCCTCCGGTGCGCCGGGGGCCGCGGATCACTTACCGCGTTCACGGCGTCACCGCAGGGTGCGACCGTGTCTGCACCCTATCCACGTCCCCCGGGGTGGTGAACACACAATCCGCCAAGCTGCCCCCATCAATTTGGGGTGGGGGCGCGGGCCCCGCCGACCCTTCCCACCCCGGCGTTTCCCGTGGCGGGGGCGGTGGAGGCGCGGGGGCCGCGAACGCCGTCTCCTGCCAGAGGTCTTGACAACGCGATTGGTCTGGACCAGCTTGTTCCGACAGCGGTGGCCACCGTCGAACCTCCCGCACAGCCTCGTACCCCCGTACGAATCGCTGACGGATCCTCCGTACGACGACGTACGGCACCTCCACATCCCCAACTCCCCCACCGGAGGATGCACGTGGACCGCACCACCACCCGCCCGCACGGACGCCGTTGGCTCGGCGGAGCCCTCGCGCTCGCCGTCGGCTCCGGGCTCGTCCTCGTCGGCGGAGCCGGCACCGCGCAGGCGGCGGACGTCAACGTCGCCAAGAACGCCGGGTTCGAGAACGGCCTCGCCAACTGGTCCTGTTCCGCAGGCAGCGGCGCCGCCGTCTCCTCCCCGGTCCGCACCGGGGCCGGCGCCCTCAAGGCCACCCCGGCCGGCCTCGACAACGCCAAGTGCGTGCAGACCGTGGCCGTCAAGCCCAACTCGACGTACACGCTGAGCGCCTGGGTCCAGGGCGGCTACGCCTACCTCGGCGCGAACAACACCGGGACCGGCACGGGCACCGTCTCCACCTGGACGCCCGACAGCCCCTCCTGGAAGCAGCTGACCACCACGTTCACCACCGGGGCGAGCACCACCTCGGTCGAGATCTACACCCACGGCTGGTACGGCACCTCGCCCTACCTCGTGGACGACGTGAGCGTCTACGGCCCCGACGGGGGCGGCGGCCAGGACCCCGACCCGGTCGTCCCGTCCACCCCGGCCGGCCTCGCCGCCGGTTCGGTCACCACGTCCTCCGTCGCCCTGAGCTGGGGCGCGGTCTCCGGCGCCACGAGCTACAAGGTGTACCGGGACGGCGCCAACCCCCAGACGGTGACCGGCACTTCCGCCACCGTCACCGGGCTCACCGCCGACACCGCGTACCAGTTCCAGGTCTCCGCGGCGAACGCGGCCGGCGAGTCCGCGAAGTCTGCCGCCGTGACCGCGCGCACCGCCAAGGTCACGGACCCGGGCCCCGGCCCGGCCGTCCCGAAGCACGCCGTCACCGGCTACTGGCAGAACTTCGACAACGGCGCCGCCAAGCAGAAGCTGCGGGACGTCCAGGCGGCCTACGACATCATCGCCGTCTCGTTCGCCGACTCGACCACCACGCCCGGCCAGATCACCTTCAACCTCGACCCCGCCGTCGGCTACGCCTCGGTCGCCGACTTCAAGGCCGACGTCGCGGCCAAGAAGGCCGCCGGCAAGTCCGTGATCATCTCGGTCGGCGGCGAGAAGGGCAACGTCACGATCAACAGTGACGCCAGCGCCACCGCCTTCGCCGACAGCGCGTACGCCCTGATGCAGGAGTACGGCTTCAACGGCGTCGACATCGACCTCGAGCACGGCATCAACTCCACGTACCTCTCCAAGGCGCTGCGCCAGCTCTCCGCCAAGGCGGGGTCGAGCCTGGTCATCACGATGGCCCCGCAGACCATCGACATGCAGTCCACGGGCACGGAGTACTTCAAGACCGCGCTCGCCGTGAAGGACATCCTCACGGTCGTCAACACCCAGTACTACAACAGCGGTTCGATGCTCGGCTGCGACGGCAAGGTCTACAGCCAGGGTTCGGTGGACTTCCTCACCGCGCTCGCCTGCATCCAGATCCAGGGCGGCCTCGCCCCCTCGCAGGTCGGCCTCGGCGTCCCCGCCTCCACCCGCGGCGCGGGCAGCGGCTACGTCGACCCGCAGGTCGTGAAGAACGCGCTCGACTGCCTCACCAAGCTCACCGGCTGCGGCACCTTCAAGCCCGCCCAGGCCTGGCCCACCCTCCGCGGCGCCATGACCTGGTCGACCAACTGGGACGCGACGGCCGGCAACGCCTGGTCGAACGCGGTCGGCCCCCACGTCCACAACCTGCCGTAACGACAGGACCCCTCACGCGCAGCGCCGCCGCTCCCCCGGCGGCGCTGTCGCCGTTTCCGCCCCGCCCTCCCCTCGTACGCGGATCAGCGGGGCGGCAGGTAATGGGCCAGGACCGCGGCGAGCCGGGCGGCCCACTCGTCGACCCGGACGGTACGGCGCCCGTCCAGCTCGCAGGCGTACACGCCACCGCCCAGCTGCGGGGACAGGGACACGGCGATCCGCAGCCCCCGGCCGCGCCGGGTCGGCCAGTACTCCACCCCGACGATCTCCGCCCAGGTGAACGCCGCCTCCTCGCCGTACAGCTGGAGGTGCACCCCTCCACCGTCCACGACGATCCCGGACGCCCGGTCCGCCGCCACGAATTCGGGCCCGGGCTGCGGCGGCCCGGCCGGCGGAGGCGGCACGGCGAACCCCTGCCCGTGCGGTACGTGCAGCACTCCGGGATCCGGCGGCTGCGCGGGCCCGAAACCGGGCGGCGCCACGGACCCGGGCGCGACGTGCCCGGACGGCGCCACCGGCCCGGACGGCACCACGGACCCCTGCGGCGGTCCCCAACCGGGCACCGGGGCCTGGACGGGGGCCGGGGTCGGGACCTGAACCGGGGCCGAAGCCGGCGCCGGGGTCTGAGCCTGAAGCGGGCCCGGACCCGGAGCCGGGGTCTGAGCCTGAAGCGGGCCCGAGGCCTGGACCGCACCCGGAGCCTGAACCGGACCCGGGGCCTGAGCCGGCAGCGCCGCCTGGACCGGCACCGAGTTCTGGCCCGGCACCGGCACGGGTGCCGGGGCCTGCGGCGTGAGGGCCGCCCCCCGGCCGCCTTCTCCGAGCGCGTCCAGGATCTCGTCCGGGGTGGGCCGTTCGTACGGGTTCTTGGCGAGGCAGCGGCCGACGAGGTCGCGGAGGGCCTCGGGGACGGTGGCGAGGTCGGGGGCCTCGTGCACGGACCGGTACATGAGACCCATCGGGGTGCCGTCGCCGAAGGGGCGCCCGCCGGTCGCGGCGACGAGGACGGCGCCGAGGGCGAACACGTCGGCGGCGCCCGTCACCTCCTCGCCGAGGGCCTGTTCGGGGGCGAGGTAGCCGGGGGTGCCGAAGGCGTTGCCGGTGGCGGTGAGCCGGGTGGACTCGAGGGCTCGGGCGATGCCGAAGTCGAGGACGCGGGGACCGTCGGGGGCCATCACGATGTTGCCGGGCTTGAGGTCGCGGTGGACGAGCCCGCAGGCGTGGATGGCCTCCAGGGCCTCGGCGAGCGCGGCGCCGAGCGCGCGGAGCCGGTCCTCGCCCATCGGGCCCTCGGCGGTGAGGAGTCCGGAGAGGGTGGGGCCGGGGATGTAGGCGGTGGCGAGCCAGGGCGCCTCGGCGTCGGGGTCGGCGTCGACGACCTGCGCCGTGTGGAAGCCGCCGACCTGCCGGGCGGCGGCGACCTCGGCGCGGAAGCGGGCGCGGAAGGAAGGGTCGGAGGCGAGTTCCGGCCGCGCGACTTTGACGGCGACGGCGCGCCCGCCGCGCGATCGGGCGAGATAGACGGTGCCCATGCCGCCTTCGCCTAGCTTGTGCTCGATGACGTATCTACCGATGAGGGTCCCCACGCGGGACAGTATGGCCGAACTCGCTACCTTGACCGGTCCATGACATAGCCCCACCATGTGCCCGGACACCCGCACGAGTTTGTCGCACTCCCCCACACTCCCCACCCAGGAGACAGCATGCGACGTCCCACCCGCGGCAGAAGGTCCGCCACCCTCGCGGCCCTCGTGGCGCTCGCCCTCGCGGCGCCCCTCTCCGCCCTCTCCACGCCCGCCGGGGCCGACCCGGCACCGACCGCCGCCCGTATCGCCTCGGGCGCCGAGGAGGTGATCCGGCAGTACGAGGTCGCCGGGCCGTCCACCCCGGCCGCCCGCACCGCGCTCGCCGCCACCGGCGTCTCGATCGACGAGGTCGACGCCCGCTCGGTCGTCGTCAGCGCCAACACCGCGCAGCTGGCGAACCTCAAGGCGCTCGGCTACAAGCCGGTCGCGCTCCCCGGACCGCCGGACCGCGCGGACGAGGGCGGCAAGGCGGCCGGCCCGCTCGACTTCCCCTCCGCCGACGCGAAGTACCACAACTACGCGGAGGCGAACGCGGAGATCGACCAGCGCCTCGCCGCCTACCCGTCCATCATGCGCAAGCAGGTCATCGGGAAGTCGTACCAGGGCCGGGACATCGTCGCCATCAAGATCAGCGACAACGTCGCCACCGACGAGAACGAGCCCGAGGTCCTCTTCACCCACCACCAGCACGCCCGCGAGCACCTCACCGTCGAGATGGCGCTGTACCTGCTGCGCGAGCTCGGCGCGGGCTACGGCACCGACTCCCGGATCACCAACGCGGTGAACGGGCGCGAGATCTGGATCGTCCCGGACCTCAACCCCGACGGCGGCGAGTACGACATCGCCTCCGGCTCCTACCGCAGCTGGCGCAAGAACCGCCAGCCCAACTCCGGCTCCTCGTACATCGGCACCGACACCAACCGGAACTGGAACTACAAGTGGGGCTGCTGCGGCGGCTCCTCCGGCTCCAAGAGCTCCGAGACCTACCGCGGCACCGCCCCCGAGTCCGCCCCCGAGGTCAAGGTCGTCGCAGACTTCGTCCGCTCCCGGGTGGTCGGCGGCAAGCAGCAGATCACCGCGGCCATCGACTTCCACACCTACAGCGAGCTGGTCCTCTGGCCCTTCGGCTGGACCACCGCCAACACCACCACCGGCATGACCCAGGACGACCGGGACGCCTTCGCCACCGTCGGCGGCAGGATGGCCGCGAGCAACGGCTACACCCCCGAGCAGTCCAGCGACCTCTACATCACCGACGGGTCCATCGACGACTACCTCTGGGGCGCCCAGCGGATCTTCGCCTACACCTTCGAGATGTACCCGACGTCCTCCTCCGGCGGCGGCTTCTACCCGCCCGACGAGGTCATCGAACGCGAGACCTCCCGCAACCGCGACGCCGTCCTCCAACTCCTGGAGAACTCCGACTGCATGTACCGCTCGATCGGCAAGCAGGCGCAGTACTGCGCGGCCTGACGGTCCGTACGTGACGGGCGCCCCGGCGGGAACACCGCCGGGGCGCCCCGTCGTGTCACCGGCTCAGCCGAGGACGGCGAGGGCGTCGATCTCGATCAGGAGGCCGGCGGGGAGGCCGACGTAGACCGTGGTGCGGGCGGAGGCGGGGGCCTTGAGGTCCTGCTCCTCGAAGTACTGGTTGTAGATCGCGTTCATCTCGGCGAAGTGGTCGACGTCGGTGAGGTAGACGCGCATCATCATGACGTCGTCCCAGGTCGCGCCGCCCTCCTCCAGGATGGCCTTGACGTTGGCGAAGGTCTGGAGGGTCTGCTCGCGGAGGGTCGGGCCCGCGACGGTGGGCGCCTGGCCCTCGACGGCGGGGAGGAAGCCGACCTGGCCGGCGACCTGGAGGATGTTCCCCTTCCTGACCCCGTGCGAGAACTTGGCGGGCGGGGCGGTGTGGGTGGCGGGGGTGAGGGCGGTCTTCTCGGTCATGCGGTCGGTTCCTCTGCTTCCTTCGTCGGGGCGGTGCCGGAGTACTCGCGGCTGATGGCGTCCGCGGTGCGGCGCACCTGCGGGAGGAGCGTGAGGAGTTCCTCGGCCGTGACGACCACGTTGGGCGCCGAGACCGACATGGCGGCGACGACCCGGCCGTCGGCGCCGCGGATGGGCGCGCCGACGCAGTTGATGGACTCCTCGTGGCCACCGAGGTCGGTGGCCCAGCCCTGTTCGCGCACGGCCGCCAGCTCCTTGAGGAAGGCGGCGGCGTTCGGGGTCGAACGGGGGGTGTACGGGGGGTAGTCGAGCTTGGCGGCGACGGCGCGGCGCTCCGCCTCGGGCAGGTCGGCGAGGAGCAGTTTGGCGACGGCTGCGACGGTGATCGCGACGGGCCTGCCGATGCGCGAGTACATGCGGACCGGGTAGCGGCTCTCGACCTTGTCGATGTAGAGGACCTCGCCCTCCTCGTACACGGCGAGGTGGACGGTGTGCCCGATGCGCTCGTTGAGGGCGGCGAGGTAGGGGTGGGCGATGTCGCGGATGTCGAGGTTCTCGACGGCCTCCTGCGCGAGGGCGAAGAGGCGGGCGCCGAGGCGGTAGCGCTGGTCCTGCTGCCGGTGGACGAGGCCGTGCTCGTGGAGGGTGCGCAGCAGACGCAGGGCCGTGGACTTGTGGACGCCGAGCTGCTCGGCGACCTGCCCGAGGTCGGCGGGGCCCTGGGCGAGCAGCGGCAGGATGCTGAGCGCCCGGTCGACGGTCTGGCTCATGGCGTGCGTACCTCCTGGTCGTCCCCCGTCCGGCCGGGGCCCTGCTGGTCGGCCTCGGTCCAGCCGGGGCCGAGGTGAAGTGTCTCCCAGGCGGCGGTGTCGAGCGCGGCCAGCCGGTCGGCGTGGGCGCGGCGGGGCGGCGGGGCCAGGTCGCCGGGGGCGGTGAGGGCGGCGGCGGCCATGAGGTGGCCGTGCCGGAGCCGGGTCGGCATGTCGAGGTCGCGGAGGGTGGCGGAGAGGAATCCGGCGGCGAAGGCGTCGCCGGCGCCGACGGTGGAGACGACGTCGACGCGGGGCGGGCGCTGGAGGTGTCCCACGCCGTCGGCGTCCTCGATGTCCGCGAAGGACGCGGGGCGGCGGTCGGTGACGTGGGCGCCGCCCTTGCCGAGCTTGAGGACGACGGTCTCGGGTCCGTCGATGAGCTCGGTGACGGCCCGGATGCCCTTCAGGCCCCACAGGGCCTTCGCCTCGTCGGCGCCCACGAAGACCAGGTCGGCGCGGCGGGCGAGTTCGAGGAGCACCTCGGGGGCGCTGTCGTCGCGCCACAGGGCGGGCCGGTGGTTGACGTCGAAGGAGACGAGCGGGCGGCCGGGGCGGGGGGCGGTGAGGTGCCGGACGAGGTCGAGGCAGTCCGCGGAGAGGGCGGCGGTGATGCCGGTGAGGTGGAGGACGCGGGCGCCGGCGACGGTGTCGTACGGGACGGTGGCGGGCGACATGGCCGAGGCGGCCGATCCGGCCCGGTAGTAGACGACCTCGTGGGCGTCGGTGGCGCGGTCCTCGTCGGTGCGGAAGTAGACGCCGGTCGGCCGGTGCGGGTCGCGGCCGACGGCGGTGACGTCGACGCCGTGGCGGGCGATGGTCTCGACGAGGTGGTCGCCGAAGCCGTCGCGGCCGACCCGGCCGACCCATCGGGTGCGGTGTCCGGCGGCGGCGAGGGCGCAGGCGACGTTGGACTCGGCGCCGCCGATCGCGCGGGTGAAGGAGGGGACGTCGGCGAGGCGGCCCGGCCTGGAGGGGAGGAAGGTGACCATGGACTCGCCGAGGCAGACGACCTCCGGGGGCGCGTGTCCGCTCACTCTCGTGCTCCCTGGGACTCCTACGGGTCCATTGACCCGGCCTTGGCCCGGATGTTAGACAGCCATGAGCACAATGCGCAATGAGCGTTGCATTCTACGCAACGACCACGACGAGGAGGCCTCATGCCCGACGCGGCGAACGAGACGAAGCCCGACCCGGCGAAGGCGAAGGCGGCGGCGGCGACGGCGACGGCGAAGCCCGACCCGGCCGCCGAGCGCGTCGACGACCGCTTCAAGGGCCTTCCCCCGGACGCCGAGGGCCTGACCGTGGGCGAGCTCGCCGCCCAGCGGCGCGACCTGTTCACCGGCGGCTTCACCACGCCCGTCCTCGCCCTCTCCGCGGAGTCCGTCGAGCACAACCTGCGCCTCCTGGAGCTGTACGCGGAACGGCACGGCCTCGCCTTCGCGCCGCACGGCAAGACGTCCATGGCCCCGCAGCTCTTCGACCGGCAGATGGAGTACGGCGCCTGGGGCATCACCGCCGCCGTGCCCCACCAGGCCCGCGTCTACCGCGCCCACGGCATCTCCCGGATCTTCCTCGCCAACGAGCTCGTGGACGCCGTCGCCCTGCGCTGGCTCGCCGCCGAACTCGACGCCGACCCCGACCTCCGCTTCGTCTGCTACGTCGACTCCGTGCGCGGCGTCGAGCTGATGGACGAGGCCCTGCGCGCCGCCGGCGCCGTCCGCCCGGTGGACGTCGTCGTCGAACTGGGCGCCGGCGAGGGGGCCCGTACCGGCGTCCGCACGGAGGCCGAGTGCGCCGCCGTCGCCGACGCGGTCGCCGCGACCACCACGCTCCGCCTGGTCGGCGTCGCCGGGTACGAGGGCGAGGTGCCGGAGGCCACGCCCGAGCGGGTCGACGCGTGGCTGCGCCGGCTGACCGCGCTCGCGGTCGAGTTCGACAAGGCGGGCCGGTTCCGCGGGCCGGACGGCGGCGTCGAGGAGATCATCGTGAGCGCGGGCGGCAGCGCCTGGTTCGACACGGTCGCCGACGTCTTCGCCGAACTCCCCGAACTGTCCCTGCCCACCCTGAAGCTGCTCCGCTCGGGCGCGTACGTCTCGCACGACGACGGCCAGTACCGCAACCTGACCCCCTTCAACCGGGTCCCCGAGGAGGGCGCGCTGCAGCCCGCGTTCCGGCTGTGGTCGCAGGTCGTGTCCCGTCCCACCGACGAGCAGGCCTTCACCAACGCGGGCAAGCGCGACGCCGCCCACGACCTGCACCTCCCCGAGGCACAGGTCGTCCGCGACGCCCGCACGGGCGAGATCCGCGCCGCCGAGGGCATCACCGTCACGAAGCTCTCCGACCAGCACGCCTGGCTCCGCACCGAACCCGGGGCGGACGTCGAGGTCGGCGACTGGGTGGGCATGGGCCTGTCGCACCCCTGCACCTCCTTCGACAAATGGCAGCTCATCCCGCTCGTCGAGGCGGACGGCACCGTCGTCGACTACGTCCGCACCTACTTCTAGGAGCCGGGAGCCCAGCCATGGAACTCGTCATCCGCGACGCGGAGGTCGTCGACGGCAGCGGCGGCCCCTCCTACCGGGCCGACGTGGCGATCGACCGCGGCCGGATCGCCGCGATCGTCAAGGAGGGCGCGGCGGCCGGCTGCCAGCGCCCCACCGGCCGCCGCGTCCTGGACGCCGAGGGCCTCGTCCTCTCCCCCGGCTTCGTCGACATGCACGCCCACAGCGACCTCGCGCTGCTCCGCGATCCGGACCACAGCGCGAAGGCCGCGCAGGGCGTGACCCTCGAAGTCCTGGGCCAGGACGGCCTGTCGTACGCCCCCGTCGACGACCGGACGCTCGCGGAGGTACGGCGGGCCGTCACCGGCTGGAACGGCGACGGGTCCGACCTCGACCTCGACTGGCGCACGGTCGGCGAGTACCTGGACCGCCTCGACGGGGCCCACGGGGGCCGCGGGATCGCGGTCAACGCCGCGTACCTCGTCCCCCAGGGCACGGTCCGGATGTACGCGATGGGCTGGGAGGACCGCCCCGCGACCGAGGCCGAGCTCGACCGGATGCGCCGGCTCGTCGCGGAGGGCCTCGAACAGGGCGCGGTCGGCATGTCCTCCGGCCTCACCTACACCCCCGGCATGTACGCGCCGGACGCCGAGCTCACCGAACTCTGCCGCGTCGTGGCCCGGTACGGCGGCTACTACTGCCCGCACCACCGCTCGTACGGCGCCGGCGCGCTCCGGGCGTACGCGGAGATGGTCGCCCTCGCCCGGGAGGCGGGCTGCCCCCTCCACCTCGCCCACGCCACCATGAACTTCGGCGTCAACGAGGGCCGGGCGCCCGAACTCCTGGCCCTCCTCGACGAGGCCCTCGACGCCGGCGCGGACATCAGCCTCGACACGTACCCGTACACCCCCGGCTGCACGACCCTCGTCGCCCTCCTCCCCGGCTGGGCGAGCGAAGGCGGCCCCGAGGCGGTCCTCGCCCGCCTCAGGGACGACACGGCCGCGGAACGCATCCGCCACCACCTGGAGGACCTCGGCTCGGACGGCTGCCACGGCGTGCCGGTCGACTGGGACACCGTCGAGATCTCCGGCGTCGCCGACCCCGCCCTCGCGGACCACGTCGGCCGCCGCGTCGACGGCTGGCCCACCGCCCGCCGCCTCCTGATCGACGACCGGCTCGGCACCACGATCCTCCAGCACGTCGGCCACGAGGAGAACGTCCGGGCGATCATGCGCCACCGCGTCCACACCGGCGGCTCCGACGGCATCCTCCAGGGCCTCAAGCCCCACCCCCGCGCCTACGGCACCTTCCCCGAGTACCTCGGCCGCTACGTCCGCGACCTCGGCGTCCTCTCCCTCGAGGAATGCGTCGCCCACCTCACCTCACGCCCCGCCGCCCGCCTCCGCCTCCCCGACCGCGGCCTCGTCCGCGAGCACTACCGCGCCGACCTCGTCCTCTTCGACCCCACCACCGTCGCCTCCAACGCCACCTACCCCTCCCCCCGCACCCTCCCCACCGGCATCCCCCACGTCCTCGTCGACGGCAAGTTCGTCATCGAGGACCACACCCGCACCGACACCCTCGCAGGCCGCGCCATCCGCCGAACCCCGCTGTGACCCCCATCGCGGACACTCGTCCGCGCCCCGACCTCTAAAGCCGCGCCCTCACCCATGCGGGATCCGGATTCACCCGGACCTCGGACCCGACCACCACGGTCGGCACCGTCTCGTCCCCACCGGTGGCCCCCCGCACCACCGCCGCCCCCTCCGCATCACGCCAGATGTTCACCCAGTGCGCCCGCCGCCCCCGCACCCCGAGCCTCACCCGCAGCCGCAGGCAGTACGCACACCCCGGCCGCCAGTAGACGACCGGCCGCCCGTCGACCGCCGCCCGCCGCCCCGCCTCCGCCGCCCCGACGGACCGGGGGAACACCAGCGGCGAGGTCGCGAACGCGAGCAGCGCGAACAGCAGGAAGGAGAAGACGGCCTCGGCAGGGCTCCCGTCGACGGCCTCCCCGGTCGCGACGAGCCCACCGCAGAGGAGCATCAACACCGGGAGCATCCACACACGCGTCATGCCGACGGACGCTACCGGGACCGCACACCCTCGGGATACGCCCCCGCACCCACCGCCTCGCCCGCCTGCCACGGCTCCCGCCGCATCCACACCAGCCCGAGCACGAGCACGCCGACCGCGACCACGAACCCGTACCAGGGCGTGTGACCCGACGGCGCCGTCTCGTAGACGAGCGCCGCGGAGAGGACGGCGAGGACCTGCCCCGCCCGGCTGTGCCAGGCGACCGCGGCGACGACGGTGGTGCCCCAGAGCAGGTACCAGGGCTGGACCATGGGCGAGAGCGCGACGAGGGCGACGAGGGCGAGGCCGAGCCCGAGGACGGGGTCGATCCGGCCGCGCCAGGCCCGCCAGGCGAGCGCGGCGATGATCGCGAGGGCCGCGAGCAGGCCGAGCTTCTGCACGACGGCCTTGACGGGGTCGGGGTCGTCGGCGAGGAGCGTGCCGAGGGCGAGCCCGAGGTCGCTGGTGAGGGAGAGCGGGGTGTGGATGGCCCCGGCGACGCTCTGGGTGCGGAGCCAGCCGAACCCGGTCCCCGCCGCGAGGGTCGCCCCGGCGGCCACGCCGCCCGCGACGAGCCCCGGCAGGACGAGGCCCTTGACGACACCGCGTACGCCCCCGTCCCGGCGCGCGATCATCACGCCGATGAAGAGCAGCGCGACCGCCGCCGGCGACTTGACCATCATCGCGAGGCCGACCAGGACGCAGCCGATCACCCACCGCCCGCGCACGGCGAGCAGCACCCCGCTCAGCATGAGCCCGATCATCAGGCCGTCGTTGTGCGCGCCGCCGACGACGTGCACGAGCATCAGCGGGTTGAGCGCGGCCAACCACAGCGCCCCACCGGAACCACTGGAACCACCAGCCCCGCCGGAGCCCTCAGCCCCGCCCGAGCCCTCAGCCCCACCGGAACCACCAGCCCCGCCCGAGCCGCCCGCCAGCCCCCGTACGGCCCAGACGATCAGCGCGAGCGCGCCGAGCGCGACGAGCCGCGTCCCGAGGACGGCGGGGACGATCGCCCCGCCGGTCAGCTTGACCACGGCCTCGGCGAGGAGGAGGAAGACGGGCCCGTACGGCGCGGGCGTGTCGGTCCAGTTCCCGCCGACGCTCGCCGCGGCGTCGGCGCCGAGGTCGCCGGGGGCGAGGACGGACGGTCCGGCGCCGTAGACGTCGTGCCCTTCGAGGACCATTCCGCCCTGGGCGATGTAGCTGTACACGTCCGCGCTGTGCAGCGGCGGGGCGAGGAGCAGCGGCGCGGCCCAGCAGCAGAGGGTGGCGAGCACCCGGTCCCGTACGCCCCGGGCGTGCAGCACCCCGTACCGCCACCAGGCGGCGACCAGCAAGGTCAGGCCGAGGTAGGCGAGGACGGCGCCGGCCGTGGCGGGCGCGGTGCCCCGCGGCTGCCACAGCGGCCCGCCGCCGAGCACCGGAAGCGCACCGGCCGCGTATCCGCCGACGGCGACGGCGAGCGACCCGGCCGCACCCAGCCACCGGCATCCGGAGGCACTGAAAACCCACATGACGCGCCAACCTATCCCGCCCCGCGGGGTACCCCTACTCGGCCGTCCGGTCTCCCGTACCGCCCCGGCCCCCGGGCCGCCACCTGGGCCGCTTGTTCAGGCCCCGCCCGCTACCTGGGCCGCTTGTTCAGGCCCCGCCCGCGGCCCGGGTGGTCCGTGGGGGCGTCGCCGGTCGCGGTGGCACCGCCGGTCGCGGTGGCGCCGGCGGACGGGGTGGAGCCGCCGGGAGCCTTCGCGTCCCCGGACGGAGCAGCGGTCGGTCCGGGGCTCCGGGTGGTCGCGCCGGCGGAGGGGGTGGTGCCGGGCTCGCCCGGGTGCGTCGACGCGGTGCCTTCCGGCGTGCCGTCCGCGGCCGAGGGGTCGCCCTGGATGAGGGCGGGCGGCCCGCCGGGGCCGCTGTCGGCCGGGGCGCCGCCGCGGGGGGTCGAGCCGCCGGAGAGCAGGGCGGCGCCGAGGCCGAGGAGGCCGGCGGCACCCGCGGCGATCAGCAACGCCGGTACGCGCACCCGGCGTGCGGGGGCGTGGCGGCGGCGGCCGCGCCTGCGTGGGGCGGCTCCGGGGTCCTGCTGGCTCATGGGCCCGAATTGTAGGGAGCGCGGCACCGTGGATGCGATCCGGGTCACATAGGGCCCCGCGGGGGTGTCCGGCGTGTCCCAAAACACGAGGCGTCCCGGCCCGCCCCGCCGTAAGCTCTCGACATGCAGGTGATCCAGTCCACGAAGCTCGCCAACGTCTGTTACGAAATCCGGGGTCCGGTGCTCGAAGAGGCGATGCGGCTTGAGGCCGCGGGTCATCGCATCCTCAAGCTCAACACCGGCAACCCGGCCGCCTTCGGCTTCGAGTGTCCGCCGGCCATCCTCGAGGACGTGCTGCGCAACCTCTCCGAGGCGCACGGCTACGGCGACGCGAAGGGCCTCCTGTCGGCCCGCCGGGCGATCATGAGCCACTACGAGACCAGGGGCATCCCGCTCTCCGTCGAGGACATCTACCTCGGCAACGGCGTCTCCGAGCTGATCCAGATGGCGATGCAGGCGCTCCTCGACGACGGCGACGAGGTCCTCGTCCCGGCTCCGGACTATCCGCTGTGGACGGCCTCGGTGTCGCTCGCGGGCGGTACGGCCGTGCACTACCGCTGCGACGAGCAGGCGGACTGGATGCCGGACCTGGCGGACATCGAGCGGAAGATCACCGATCGCACCAAGGCGATCGTGATCATCAACCCGAACAATCCGACGGGCGCGGTCTACGACGACGAGATGCTGCGCGGGCTGACGGAGATCGCCCGGCGCCACGGCCTGGTGGTCTGCTCGGACGAGATCTACGACAAGATCCTCTACGACGGCACCACGCACACGCCGACCGCCGCCATCGCCCCCGACCTCCTCTGCCTCACCTTCAACGGGATGAGCAAGAACTACCGGGTGGCGGGCTTCCGCTCCGGCTGGCTCGCGGTCTGCGGCCCGAAGCACCACGCGTCCTCGTACATCGAGGGCCTCACGATCCTCGCGAACATGCGCCTCTGCGCGAACATGCCGGCGCAGCACGCGGTGGCCGCCGCGCTGCAGGGCCGGCAGTCGATCGAGGACCTGGTGCAGCCGGGCGGGCGGCTCCTGGAGCAGCGGGACACGGCGTACGAGCTGCTGACGCAGATCCCGGGCGTGACGTGCGTGAAGCCGAAGGGCGCGCTGTACCTGTTCCCGCGCCTCGACCCGAACGTCTACAAGATCAAGGACGACCGGCAGATGGTCCTCGACCTGCTGCGGGCCGAGAAGATCATGGTCGTGCACGGGACGGGCTTCAACTGGCACGAGCCGGACCACTTCCGGATCGTCACGCTGCCGGCGGCGGCCGACCTGGCGGACGCGGTGACGCGGATCGGCCGGTTCCTGGACGGCTACAGCCAGCCGTAGCGACCAGCAGTCGGACAACACTCAACTTTAGACCGAATCTAAGCTAGGATGGCTTTCGAGCAATCAGGAGGCCATCCATGTACGAACCGATCCGCACCAAGTCGGTCCACCGGATGTCCGACGACGACCACGCGTATCCGCACCGCTCCCGCGAGGAGGAGCTGGACATCCAGCTCGCCGGACACCTCGCCGCCCTGCTCGCCGTCACCGACGAGCTCGGCGACACGGAGGCCGGCGAGCTCATCGCCCGGCAGGTGGCGCGGCTGCGCGGCGCACCGCCCGCGCGGCACGCAGGTCTGAGCGGCTCGTCCGCGCCGGACCTGCACCGCAAGGCGCACGCCCTCGCGGGCCGCGCGCTGGTCGTCGCCGCCTCCCGGGCCGACACGGCCGCCGCGATCCTCGCCGCCGGGCGCATGGACGCGCACACCGCGGCACTGACCGGGGACACCCTGGTCGCCGCCCCCTGACGGCCCCGGTCCGCGCGGCACGAAC